>JAISDH010000192.1 GCA_031264975.1 Bacteroidales bacterium | reverse complement strand
ATGTTATTGATTATTTATTTCTTTAACGTATCTGTTTTTATGTTCTAATAATTCCCGCAAAGGTAAAACAAAAACCGCAAAACGTAGTTTTCTTTGCGGCTCAAATATTGTTTATTGTATGGCTCAATTTCTCCACGCTGATTAAGCAAACAAGAGTGCAAGGCGCAAGGGAACAAGGTACAAATAACAAGGTGCAAGCAGAAAGCAGAAACTCATTCATTCATTTACACCTCCACGAATAATTAACCACTAATGTTTTCCTCATGGCTTGTCTGCTTGTTGCCTGTTGCTTGCTGCCTGTTGCCGTCTTCCCTTCGCCCTTTCATCCTTTCGCCCTTTATCCCGTTTTTTCCATTAGTCGTAAAAGTTTCAGCATCCAATTGGGGAGTGGTTTATCGGGATTAAATTTTTTGATATTCAGATAAATTCCCAGCGCTTTAAATATGGGTATCTTTTTCGTTTCCACATATTCTATTAATGTGCCGGAAGGGTCTTCATTGTAGGCGAAATCACCGGCAGCTTCTCCCATATTAAATTTATTGTTTTTCTTTCTACTGTCAATCGTGAGCGGATAACCTGTTTCTTCACAGTGTTTTTCCAATGCAGACATATCACTGACGTCAAAACATAATTGAATAAATCCCATGTCTCCCCACATTCTTCCTTCAAAGATTTTATGAATATCTGTTCTGTCAATAGCTTGAACCAATTCTATTTCAGAAGACGCCAATAATCGAGAAAATACGCCTTCTCTTTTTTTACCATGCGTCAACAATACGCGCCTGAATTGATTGTTTGGAGTTCCCAAATAAGTAAAATCATCAAACGTACTCGTAATATCAGAAACAATAACGTCATATCCTAATACGGAAGAATAAAAGTTAATTGATTTTTCCATATCATTTGTACCAATCATTGCTCCCTGTACCCCGCCGGTAGGTTTATGTTGGTTCATAAACCAGTCATTGCTCCCTACAAGTTGAAAGATATTTTTATAGACGTCGCGAAGATAAAAAAAATCGTCTCCCTTACTGTCTTTGTACAAGGGAGAAATGTCTATCTGTTTATTTCTGTAAAAGTCATAAGCGTTCAAAACATTTTTACATTTTATTTTGCAGGCAAAAACACCTAAATCTCCGGGCAAAATATCAAACGTTGCCGGATGAGGAGGGGTTGTAAGGTGTTGCCATATTTCAAAACCGCCTCCGCCTTGCAAATTCATTGCCAACACGGCATGACGTTCCCGTTCAACGCCTCCCATATAAGGAGCCATAATATCGGCAATAGCGCGTTCGTCAAAAATTTTAGTATTTACGCCGAAGTACTCTCTGTATAATTTCCATGCAGGATAAACATTCGGTACGCCAATACCTATTTGCTGAATCCCACTGATAGATAATTTATTCATTATTTAGATTGATTAGATTTATTTTATTTTAGAAACTAATTTGTAGTATAAAAAAGGGATATATCGCTTGAAGTAAATCATTAAAAGTTCTTTTCTCCCTATGTAGACTTCTTTTTTTCTTTTTCGTACGGCAATAATGATTTTCTTTGCACATTGTTTTGCTGTAATTCCTTTTTCCTGGGCATGGTCCATTTTCCCGTGAGGGGTTCCGTCTTTGGTAAGGGCATGGAGTGAGACATTGGTTAGAATTTCTCCCGGACAAACAACAGTAACATCAATTCCTTTTGTATGTGTTTCTGCCCAGAGTGTTTCATAAAAACCATGCATGGCATGTTTTGCCGCAGAATAGGCAGAACGTAACGGAAATCCAAACAATCCCACAATACTGCTAATGGCAACAATGTGTCCCTTTTTGTTTGCAAGCATAGAAGGAAGCATTTTTTTTGTAAGAATAACTCCACTAAAATAATCAACCTCCATAATTTTCCGGTCAACATCAATAAGCGTTTCTTCCGCCAAAGAACGTTGACTGATTCCACCGTTATGTACCAAAATATCTACATGACCAAATTCTTTTAATACTATCTCCGCTGCCGTTTCAATCTCCGCTTGTTTGGATAAATCCAAAGGAAGTATTTTAGACGCCGCCGGATTTTGACAATTGTTTTGTACACAATAAAGTTCATTTTCCCTGCGAGCAGATAAAATAAGAAAATGACCTTCTTGCGACCATTGATATGCCAGCGCTTCTCCAATACCTGAAGAAGCGCCTGTAATCCATATTATTTTTTGTTCTTTCTTCATGAATAGACGCCGTCTTCAGATATTCAAATTCAACTTTAAACAGAAATACTTTTCTTTCTCTATCAAGATATTCATTCGATATTAAAAGGCAACCCCCAATTTTAAAATAAATCCAAATGGAAATTCCCATGTAAGTTTACTCTCTGCTCCACCAACGGGCAGAGCAGAATAATCAGCAAATCTTGACACATAATATTTATATTGATAGGCATGAAAAAAGACTCCGGAAGAAAGTGTAAACTTGTGCTTTCTAAAACCTGCTGTCAGGGTAGACGACCAAGCCTCTTTTTCCGAAAGCACCATACCTCCAACAGAAAAATTCAAATAAGGAGAAAATATTCCTTTCTTAAAATAACACCGGTAGTTTAAATACATGGGACAATAGGCTATACCTGCATTGTTTACAATTACGCCTGCCATTCCTAATCCAAATCCCATACTGATACCGACAACATGCGTATTATTAATGTTTATTCCATTAAAGACGGTTTTCTCTATACTGACATGATTTATACCTCCCAAAAAGGCGTCTTCGATGAAAAGAGCATAACTGATAGTTGGAGATTGTTTTTCCTGAGCATGGCTTTGAAAACATAAGCCCGTCAGTAATACTACTACGATTAACTTAAATATATTCATAGATGATAGGTTTTATTTCTTTATTTTTTTGAGACTGTCAATTTGATAATCTTACAAAGAGAACCCGCACTTTACGGTCATCCCAAATGGGAAATACCATTGAGACATTGTCTTTGTGTAACTGTAAGAATTATTCGAAAAATACGGGTAGTACTCCGGATAATAATATCCAATAAAAGTGGCTTCTTCTTCCCGATATATTGCCATGAAAGAAATGCCGGAAGAAAAGGAGAATTTCCCTGCTCTAAATCCTGCGGTAAAAGAAGAATAGATACCTCCTCCGTCTTTGGTTAAAAGTCCTCCTGCCGCAAGATTAATGTGAGGAGAGAATTTGTTATCGGGTTTGAAATAAAAGCGATAATTCAAAAAAATAGGCGTATAAGCCGTTGCAGAATAATAGGATTGATGAAAACTTCCTCCATATCCCACGCCAATTCCGATATTGTGTTGTTTGTTGATAGAAATCCCGTTTATACTCACTCCTTCAACCGCTACTCCTTGTGGACTTAACGTAATAATACCCGCTTCAGTAATGTTGGAATAACCAATAACATCATTATTTTCTTTTTCCTGTGAAAGTAATGAAAGGGTTGATACCCATAAAAATAAGACCAATAGAAATGTACTTGCTTTCATAATTATTTATATGTTTTTTTGAGTAACGTTGTTTGTTATGGAAAATTATATTTGTATATACATTAGAAAGATAATACCTGATTTTTTATAGTCAATCCAACAGATAATTCTATGAAGATTCAGAATGAGATATAATATTGAGATTGCTTTTGAGCTATTAATAT
>JAISDH010000177.1 GCA_031264975.1 Bacteroidales bacterium | reverse complement strand
GGTAGCCAACGCACAATGTCATCAAGTTAAGAGCTGAAAGCCCAATAATCAATAGCATAGGAGCAACGCCAAGTTATGGTCGGAAGGCGAAAAAAGCTCTGAAAGAGCGTAATCAACAGCGTAGGGCAACGCCCTACGGACAGAATGCATACAATATTTACTAAGCCCTGTAAGGGCGTAATAAAATGAAATAAAACAGATTACGCACCGTTTGGGCTTAATAACGGGAGGAGGGACGTTTCCGACACAGGGCGTTGCCCATGTGCTATTGATATCGCTCTTTCAGAGCTTTTTATGGCTTAACTTGATGACATTGGACAACACACAATGTCGTTAACTTAAGGAACGCCGGAAGGCGTTCAATGTGGGTAACCCCGTGCAAACGGAACGCAGCTTGGAGTAGAAATAGGTCTTCTCTATCAGAACTGCGAAGTTGTTCAACTCCATTCGGAGTTGAGAAGGAGAGATATACGGTGGAGTTTGTCAGCGTTTTTCTTCTGGCTTGCTTCACTGCGTTCGCAATGACGGGCGAGTGTATGACGACGACATTAACCGACCCGTCATTGCGAGGCACGAAGCAATCCAGTATGTTCTGTCTCCGAACTGCGCCTTCGGCTTGCACGGGGTTACTCATATTTGACGCCTTCCGGCATCTGAAATACAAAGACGCTAATGGTTTTGTTTTTTTATGAACTTTCCGGCTTAAGTTGACGGCATTGATCAACGCATTGTATGAAATCATCAAGCATCCCGTTAGGGATGCATCCCTAACGGGATGAAATTATGGTGTTACGGCATATTTTTCTACCGAGAGAAGCATCCCTAACGGGATGCAATTATGGTATTACGGCATGTTTTTCTACCGAGAGAAGCATCCCTAACGGGATGCAGAGACGCTAATTTATACTGTACGCAATGCACAAAATCAGACCGTACAAAAGATAATATTAGATTACAAAAGATAAAACAAATCGTTCATCCGTCTACTTGTTTACTTGTCCTCTTGTTCACTCGTCTACTTGCTCCCTGTTTGCGCTTGTGTAGAAACAAAAAAAAACTGTCTAATAATAGACAGTTTTTTTGATAAAGGTTCATTATATTTGAAAAGGTATTTTCCACTAACTTTCGGTTGCTCTTTCCAGACGTTTTATAATAGAGAAGATAAACATTGCCGAAAGTAAACAGCAAATGATTAAAACAGTCCAGAATGCATACATCGGTAATTTATCCCAGAAAGACCCCATTACTCCAACCAGTAGATTACCAATGGCTGTAGCGGCTAACCAACCGCCTTGCATCATCCCTTTATATTGAGGAGGCGCCACTTTAGCGACAAACGCAAGTCCCATTGGACTTAAAAATAACTCTGCTAATGTCAATACCAGATACGTTCCGATTAACCAATTGGGAGAAACCAAAACGTTTGAGATACCATCAATTTCGGAAGGAGCCGGAAGCCCAAACGAAACAATCAACAGAATGGCAAAGCCAATGGCAGCAATTAACATCCCAAAGCCGATTTTACGCGGAGCCGAAGGTTCTTTGTGGCGATTGGCAAGCCAAGTGAAAAAAGCCACAGACACCGGCGTGAGCAATACAATAAACAGCGGATTGAATTGTTGGAATATTTGCGGAGTAATGGTTACCGTTCCGGCGCTTTTCACATCCGCAAAATAGTATAATACCAAACCCGCCAGTCCAATTAAAGAAATAACACCCCCTATAAGCGGATTGCGTTTTCCACCAAACAAACCCATCGTCGCCATATATATTCCATAGAGTACGGCTACTAATGGTAAAAGCCCCATTAAAGAAAATACCATGTTCTGAACAGGACTGATTTGGCTTACCGTATAATCGCGCGCAAAAAACGTCATGCAAAGACCGTTTTGATGAAATGACATCCAAAAGAAAATTACTACAAAAAATACCAGCAACAAGGCAATAATACGTTCCCGAACTTGCTTTTTGGAGAGTATCACCACATTATCTGCCGGAGTTGCTTCTTTTAATTGCTGTTTGTGGGTTTTATCAACGGCTTTCCAGGTACCTCTAAACAAAAGGAAAATCAGTACCGATATAAGTAAACTGATACATGCCACCCCAAACGCCAAATTATATGATTTACTCAATGCCTTATCAACATAGTATTTACCAAAATTCAGGGGGAAAGATTCCGCATTATCCGAATCGCCATATAATGCAGGGTCGGTAATGGTAATTGAATTAATACGGTCTTTCAAAGCAGAAATGGCAGGTTTATCTTCTGCCCGTCGACTATCAAGCAGTGCATAATCAGCCTTTGTTAGCTGTAGAGACTCATCTGTCAGTTTACCTGCTAATGTTAACTGGTTTAATCCCGCAGCTTTCAATCGAAACAAAAAATCAGCGTGATCTTTTTCAAAAATAACGCCGGATTTCTTCTTTTCCTTCTTTATGATATCCGCTTTTTCTTTTTCATTTGCAAACGTTTTTCCTTCCAACGCCTGCATGACAAAAGTAGATTCGTCAACGACTTGGTCATTTAGTGCGACATAGCTTTTGGCAATATTTGCATCATAAGTGAAATTTTCCTTTGCCAGAAAAGCATTGTTGATAGAGTTTGCAACGCTGGGAGCAAAAAAGGCGCCGATGTTGATAAACATATAAAATATTGAAAACGCAATATTCTGTTTATTTTTGTAGAGGTCGGATTCATATAAATTTCCGACCAACGCTTGCAAATTGCCTTTAAAAAAGCCTGTCCCCATGGAAATAAGCAATAAGGCTCCAAACATCATCACCTTTCCTGTAGTATTGGCTTCGCTTGGCAATGCTAATAACAAATAGCCGATAAACATTACCGCTATTCCAAGCAAAATAGTCTTTCCATAACCGAGCACCTTGTCGGCAAAGAATCCCCCAAGAAGCGGAAGAAAATAAACTAACCCTAAGAAAGTTCCATAAATTAAACTGGTAGATGAAGATGATAGCCCAAATTTGGCTTGCATGTACAGTGTCAAAATGGCTAACATTGTGTAATAACCAAAACGCTCGCCCATATTTGTCAACGCGAGTACTAATAGTCCCTTTGGATGATTTTTAAACATATTCTGTGATTTTCTATTAATAATTATTTTATTATTTTGAAGTGCAAATATAGAAAAAAAATCCATAGCCTTTTCATTTTGCCAGAAAAAATATGCTTA
>JAISDH010000146.1 GCA_031264975.1 Bacteroidales bacterium | reverse complement strand
TATGTAGAATGGTTTATACCAATTTCAAAAGAACTGTTACGAGTTTTAAAACCGACGGGTACGTTTATTTTAAACATCAAAGAAAAAGTTGTTGATGGAGAACGTTCTACCTATGTAATGGAATTGATATTGGAAATGCGGAAACAGGGCTGGTTGTGGACAGAAGAATTTATTTGGCATAAAAAAAATTGTTATCCCGGAAAATGGTCAAACCGTTTTCGCGATGCTTGGGAACGTCTTTTGCAATTCAACAAAAATAAACATTTCAATATGTATCAGGACGCTGTAAAAGTTCCAATCGGCGATTGGGCAAATGGTCGTTTGAAAAATTTGAGTGAAACAGATAAGATTAGAGATAACGCAAAAAATGGTAGTGGTTTTGGTAAAAATATTTCCAATTGGTTGGGCAAAGAAACTGTTTATCCAACAAACGTAGTGCATTTATCTACTGAATGTAACAATAAAAATCACAGTGCGACATTTCCAAGTTCTTTGCCTGAATGGTTTATCAAGCTTTTCACGCAGGAAGGCGATACCGTTTTAGACCCGTTTGCCGGTTCAGGAACAACATTAAAAATTGCTCAAAAAATGGGGAGAAATTCAACCGGAATAGAAATCTTACCCGAATATGTTGAATTAATTAAGCTAAATATAAAAGAATCAGAAATGCAATTATTTTAATATGAATAAATTGAATATGTCAGATGTACAGGAATATGCAGAAAAACATATTGCGGTATTTCATAAGCAAAGATTAGACGTAGTGAAAGAAAAGCTCAATCTTAATGACTTGCTGTTACATAAGAATCCATATCTTTTTAAAGCAAAAAATATTTTCACAGCACAACAATTAGTAAAGTCTATGACAGATGCTTATTTGCAATCCGGCGAAGAAACATTGTTTGGAAATTTTATAGAAAGGCTTGCTGTTTTTGTGTGCAATAAAGTCTATGGAGCAGAAAAATTAGAAGCAGATGGTTCTGGAATGGACTTCAAATTTGAAAAAGAAGGAGTTATTTATGTTGTAGAATGTAAAGCCGGTTGGAATTGGGGAAACAAAAGTCAAATCTCTCAAATAAAATTAAATGCTAAATTAGCAAAAGAAAAATGGGGAAAAGAGGGGAAAGAAGTAAAAGTGATAAATGGTTGTTGTTTTGGGAAAAAGAAAAATAAAGCAGAAAAAGCAGGCTATGAAAAAATTTGCGGACAAGATTTTTGGTATTTGATTTCTAATGATGATGAACTATATATTAAAATAATTGAGCCTATTGGGCATAAAGCAAAAGAGAAAAATGAAGAATTTGAAATTGCTTATGCCTCTTTTCTTTATAAACTTACATTGGAATTTGCTCAAAGATTTTGCGATGATGGAGGAATAATTGACTGGAGAAAATTATTAGAATTTAATTCGGGGAGAAAAAAGAAAAAATGATTATGGCATTAAGCAGCATTCAAAAAAAGTGTATAAATTTTCGCGTATGTACTGAATTTCCGTAAAACAACAGAATATACCTATTAGCATAAAATATCCTGAAATGATTGTCGAAATTGTACTGCATTTTTCTGAGACAGAATTTGTCCCTTTTGGGAAAACAAATCTTTATCCTTTTGTAAATCTTCAAATAATTCACTTATATGGTTACATTACGTCCATATCAAACAGACGGAATAAAAAAGATTTTTGAAGCGTGGAATCCGCAGTTGCTCAATCATAAAAATGTACTTTTCCAAATGCCGACAGGAACAGGAAAAACAACCGTATTTTCCGAAATCGTGAGAAAGGCGACGATTAAAAATAAAAAAGTTCTGATTGTTGTACACCGCATTGAGTTAGTGGAACAAATCGCCGACCGATTGGTTCATTTTGGCGTTGATGCGGGGATTATTTCCGCAAAACAAAAGGCAAATCCAAATTGTGACGTCCAAGTTGCTACAATACAAACATTATCCCGCAGAGAATATCCGCCCGCCGATATTGTAATCATTGACGAGTGCCACCACTCAAAAGCAACTACCTATAAAACATTGTGGAAAATCTATCCCGAAGCCCGATTTTTAGGCGTTACCGCCACGCCTACTCGCATTAATGGCGATGGTTTTGATGATTTGTTTGAAATTTTGATACCATTGGGCAAGTTAAGTTTCTTTTTTGACAAGGGCTATTTAGCGCGTATCAAGCATTTGGTGGGCTGCATTCCCGATTTGTCAAGAGTAAAACAGCGGATGAGAGACTACGATATTGAAATGCTGCGTAATGTTATGCTCGACAATTCCATAATGGCAAATCTGATAGACAGTTACAATAAATTTGCAAAAGGAAAAAAGACTATCGTTTTTGCTGTCGATGTAGAACACAGCAAAGAAATTGTTCAACGCTATCTTAATGCAGGGGTTGCCGCCGCTCACATTGACGCAACCACGCCAAAGAACGAAAGAGCGGAAACTTTGAGCAAATTCAAATCAGGCGAAATTCTTGTTTTAAGCAATGTAGATATTGTTTCAGAGGGTTTTGACGTTCCTGATTGCGAGGCGGTACAATTAGCCCGACCGACCAAATCATTGGTATTGTATTTGCAGCAAGTCGGTAGATGTATGCGACCTGCTGCGGGCAAAGACTACGGACTTGTCCTTGATAATGCGGGCTTATGGTTAGAACACGGTTTAAGTTACATTGATAGAGATTGGAGTTTGCAGGCTACAAAAAAATCCAAAAAGGAAAATCACACGCCGAGAAAAGTGGTGGCAAAGGACGAAGAAGGTTTTTTGCATGAAATAAACAGACCTGTTGAAACTATCGGACTTGAACTGACAGAATTGACAGTGGAGTTGGAACGTCTATTAGCATTTGAATCATTTTTAAGAATTGCCATCTCCAGTGAGCACAAACTGACAAGCGCAGTTTATAGATACAAAGACTTTTTAATTTCAAAATCGGTTGAAATGTCTGATGTAGAAGAATCTTATTGCAGAAAACGATTATTCAAGCACGGTTACAAGAATGCCGAAAGATTTTTGTACCATATTAGAAATGAAATTAAAACAGAAATTGCCGATAAAGCGAAAGGAGTAAAATAATGATTACTTCATTCTTTCGTTCTTTTGTCTCTTATTGGCGAGTTAGACGTTTGTTTGCATAATTTTTTGTCTCTTTATTCTGTTAATATTTCTCATTATTTCTTTTTTGATTCCCACTTATGTAGAAATAATTTTCACTTATGCTAAAGTGTCTTTTACTTATGTAAAAGAAATTTCTGTCTATATAAAAATAAATTTAGCTTATGCTAAAATAAATTTAGCTTGCTCTAAAATAAATTTAGCTTGTACTAAAATAAATTTAGCTTGCGCTAAAATAGATTTAGCTTACGCTAAAATAGATTTAGCTTGCGCTAAAATAAATTTAGCTTGCGCTAAAATAAATTTAGCTTGCGCTAAAATAAATTTAGCTTGCGCTAAAATAGATTTAGCTTGTGCTAAAATAAATTTAGCTTGCGCTAAAATAGATTTAGCTTGCGCTAAAATAGATTTAGCTTGCGCTAAAATAAATTTAGCTTGAACTAAAATAAATTTAGCTTACGCTAAAACAAATTTAGCTTATGCTAAAATAAATTTTACTTATGCTAAAATAAATTTAGCTTACACTAAAATAAATTTAGCATGTACAAAAATAGCTATCGCTTATACTAAAATATCTTACTCTATCGTTACAGGTTTTTAAAACATATAGTAAATGGCAAAGAGGATAAATACAACATCTTACAATTTTCAGCAACCTGATATAACGTACGATAAATTTCAGGCTAAACTAACTGCGTTTCTTTTGAAAGAGGATAATACACGATTCACTCTTACTGCAGAGGAAAAAACAAAATTGACCAACGCCAACAATGAGTGGACATTACAATACGGTTTGTCTGCAGACAAATCAACAAGAACGCCCGTTGTAGTACTCGCTAAAAACAAGGCTCGCAAGGCTTTATCAGATATATTGCGCTTGCTGGTGAGAAAACACATCGGAAATAACGATACAATAGACAGCGCCACAAGAGAAAGTCTGGGCTTGACCGTTAAGGACGTCGTGCCTTCGGAAAAACATATTCCTAATTTTAAAATAGTCTTGGTAGCAGAAAGTCAGGCAGGTGGAACAATAATTTTACGGATGAAATACTCCGAAAACGGAAGTCGACGCGAAATCCCTAAAGGCGCCGACGGTTTTGAAATCTACCAACTAATGGATGAAATTTCGACGGATAACAAAGATTATCGTTTTGTGGCTATTGCTTCCAAAAATCCTTACAAAATCTATTTCACCGATACCATTTTCATTGGTCGAAAAGTCAGTTTTGTAGTACGTTTCTACAATACAAAAGGCGAAACAGGAACCTGGTCTAATTTCGTAACCGCTGTGATTATTTAAACGGTGTAAGGAGCGAAAGGACGAAAGGGCGAAGATACAAGCAACAAGCAGAAACTCGTCCATTCGTCTACTTCTCCGCAAATTAACAATTATGGCAATCATTTAAATCAAATCAATCACAGTTCAGACCATTTTGTGGCTTGCCTGCCTGTTTCCTCTCTTGCTTTCGCCTCTTCGTCCCTTTCGTCTTTTTTTCACTGTATTTCTATTAGATTATAATGTACGTCTTTATTTTTTAGTAGTTCCAGCATACGGTCTTTGTGGGTGTCTGTAATAAAAACCTGTCCGTAATCGTCGGAAATGACTAAGGAAACTAATTGATTGACGCGGATTTCATCCAGCTTATCAAATACGTCGTCTAATAAAAGTAATGGTTTTTGTCCTTTGAGTTGTTTGATGTACTCAAATTGCGCCAATTTTATGACAATCAAAAATGTTTTCTGTTGCCCTTGAGAACAAAATCGCTTGACAGGATACGTGTCCATCGTGAACAGGAAATCATCTTTATGTGTTCCAACCGTTGAATATTGAGCGGCATAATCTTTTTGTTGCGTCGCTTTTAGAAGAGTGGCAAAATCTCCTTCCTGTAAGTGGGATTTATAATCAATCGAAACTGTTTCATGAGACGAAATAAGCGAAAATATCCGGTTAAAGACAGGAAGAAAACCCTCCAAAAACTGCTTGCGTATTTGGAATATTTTCTGCCCTAAATCAATCATTCTGTCGTTCCAGATAGACATTTCATGTTCGTTGAAAGATTGTTTTTCATTAAAATATTTCAACAGGGCATTTCTATGAGCAAGCACCCTGTTGTATTGAATTAAGCT
Organism: Bacteroidales bacterium; assembly: GCA_031264975.1. Lineage (GTDB taxonomy): Bacteria > Bacteroidota > Bacteroidia > Bacteroidales > WCHB1-69 > JAIROC01. Next base: position 3,198 of record JAISDH010000146.1, on the reverse strand, counting down.
GTCCAAATATATTTTATCAAACTGAGAAATTACACTGTCAAAATATCTTCTCCTGACGTCGGAATTACCGTTGATATAATCCGTATCGTAAGGCGATATCATGACAGAAGGATAATTGCCGATATGTTCGGATAGACGGTCATATTCTTTTTGGTTTACTTTCACTATCTTGCGTTTATCCCGTTGTTGAATGCAACTTACTTTGTTTGTACCTTCAATATTATCCAAAATAAAATCACCATGAATGGCAAAAAAATCTGCTTCGTGTCTAATACTTAATTGCTCCGCATGATTGAAATAACCTTTGGTCATGGAAAGATAATGAATGGCGTCAAGTAAATTGGTTTTTCCCGTGCCATTCAGACCGGCAATACAATTTACCTTTGGAGAAAATTTATAGGTAACATTTCCATAGTTTTTGAAATTAACTAATTGTATTTCCTTTAAAAACATGAACTATTTTTTTATTAATTTCTGAAATCCTTCTGTAGCGTAAGTATGGATAACGTCCGACTTTTGATAAATAAAAAAGGCTTCCATCTCTTTGTGTTTCTTTAAAAATTCAAGCGAAGCATCCAGCCCCAACACCATAAATGCAGTGGCATAAGCGTCGGCAAAAGTAGCCGTCGGATGTAATACCGTTACACTCAACAGTCCGTTATCAACAGGATAACCCGATTGCGGAGATATTGTATGAGCAAATCGAACGCCATTTTCTTCGTAATACTTTCTGTAATTTCCGGATGTTACCAACGCCATGTTATGCAAAGGAATACTTGTTATGATTTGACGATGCTGTTCTTTTTCGTTTACCGGTTGTTCTATGCCCACTTTCCATGCTTCTCCTTTTTTGCCGCCTTTGGCAAGTACTTCTCCTCCTATATCTATCAAATAGTTATCAATATGAAGAGAATCAAAAAATATTCCGATTTTGTCTACAGAATAACCTTGTGCAATAGCATTAAAATCCAATTTGATGCATGGATTCTGCTTTACCAGCCGGTTACCTTTCAATTTTATCCGGTTATATCCTACACAATGCAGGAGACTGTCTACTTTTTCTTTTGTCATGATTTGTCGTTTTTCACTGCCAAATCCCCAGGCATTAACCAATTGTCCCACCGTAATGTCAAAAGCGCCCTGCGTTTGCCGACTTACTTCCATGGAAAAAGTAAACAACTGTTTAAAATCTTCATCAAGCAATACATCGTCCTCGTTACGGTTAATTTTGGAAATAATAGAAGTTTCATCGTAGATAGACGCCGTTTTATTAAAATCGGATAACAGACTGTCAACAGCTATCCGTAAGTTACGATTTTCAGGGTCGTAATATCTTATACTGTAATAAGTGCCTTGAGCAAAACCTTCCAAATGGATTTGCTCAACTTTCGATTGGCAACCAAACATGATAAACAACAGTTCGATAAATCCCGTAAATATAAAGACAATTTGTAGCTTTTTCATTGTATAGATAATTTTGGATATATTTTTCCGGTTAAAAGACAGGTAGCGGGTAAGGTTATAATAAAAATAACAAGCGGAACAAGTAATACATCTTTCCATTGCATGTCAACGGGATATGCCTTAAGTAGATAGGCGCCGTCTCCAAAAGTGATGAATCCGAATTGTATTTGCAGTACGCAAAAAATAATGCCAACCAATAAACCGATGATAGCGCCAAAAGTAGAAATCAACATTCCTTCATAAATAAATATGCGCCGAACAAAACCAACATCAGCGCCCATACTGTAGAGAATGCCTGTTGAAGGTTTTTTTTCAAGAATCAGGATGGCTATCATTCCCACCATATTAAAAGAAGCAATGAGTAAAATAAACGATAGAATAGCGTATGTTATCCATTTTTCCGATTGCATGACCTTGAATAGCGTTTCTTCCTGTTGATAAGCGTTTTTTACATAAAAGTCGTTGCCTGTCATTTTCATTATTTCATCTTGAACCTTTGCGACTTTTACGGACGGCTTGCAACGAATTTCCAAAGAAGTATAGCCCGAATCATATCCCAGCAATGTGCGGGCAAATTTTAAAGGAACAAAAACAAGCTCCTTGTCATATTCAGTCTCCGAATAAAAAATACCTGCCGGAGTTATTGACTGTGAATTTAAAGCGTCCACGCTAACAACAGCCGTTTGTTTTTTCATACGGTCGGGATAATATATGTTCAAAGTATTGGATATTGTTTCCGACGGAGGACAATTTAAATAAGCGGCGACTCCTATTCCCAAAACGGCAAAAGAAAACCCATGACTTTCCAATAGAAACTGTCCGCTATAGACAATGGTATCTAATCTGTTCATACGCGCATAATCAGGAGATACGCCTTTTATTTTGGCGATATATTGCTTCTCGTCATGTACAAAAACAGCCACGTCCGATAATACTTCCGATATATATTCCACTCCTTCCAACGACATTACCTTTTGTAAATCTATTGCATTGTCGGGTATTAGTTTACCATATTTGGGCGTAATTTCAATATCGGCGCTAAAAGCATTGAAAGAGTGTTCTACATAATTTCTCAGACCGTTAAAGACAGATAACACAATAAATAACACCGCCGTAGCAATAGATACTCCCGCAAAGGAAACGATGGAAATGATATTTATAATGTTATGCGATTTCTTGGCAAACAGATAACGTTTCGCAATAAATAAACTTACATTCACTTTTTCAGCAAATTACTTATATTTTCAATATAGTCTAAACTATCATCCAATTCAAAAACAAGTTCGGGTACTACGCGTAATTGATTTTTGATTTGCTGCCCCAATTTAAATCGAATTTCTTTTTTATTGGATTCTATTATTTCCAAAACTTCTTCTTTATCCTTTGTACTAAATATGCTTACATATATGCGGGAAAAAGAAAAATCCTTAGAAACAGTAACCTGAGTAACCGTAACCAATGTTGAACCATATATTTTTTTCCCTTCCACTTGTAATATTGTGGCTATTTCTTTTTGTAATAAACGAGCTACCTTTTGCTGTCTTGTTGTCGCCATTAGATTTATTATTTTCAATTATAAAAAAAATCATACTCAAAAACAAATACTTATCAAAATATTTCCTGCTTTTGAGTTTATTCCAAAGATACAACTTTTCAAGGAAACAAAACGAGTTTGAGAGAAAATAAATTCTCCCAACAACAGACAAGATATATTCTTGCGACATTGGTTTCTTT
>JAISDH010000060.1 GCA_031264975.1 Bacteroidales bacterium | reverse complement strand
CTTGTGCGATAACCGTAATGCTCTTAACAATTCTATTGCAAAATCCTCTTTCGCCTCTCTGTCAAACACCGCAGGACAGGCGTCCGTTTCACCGGTTTTTAACGTTGTGATTATTTTGTTGTAAAGCCCCTCGCCCATATACATATCATCCGAATAAGCGCTGTAATTTAATGGATTGGCCCCATTTCTTACTTTGTCTGCAACTTCCCGAGACGGGAAAATATATGTTTCTTGTTGACTGCCTGCAACATATTGCAGAATATGTTCGGTAGAAGCAATGGCGTACGGGTGATTGTATTTGGACTGTGAAAGAACCTGTTCCTGCAAATTGTATGAATAACAAAGGTCTCTCAACTGCTGGTCGGTAATGCCTTCCTTAACCCGCATTTCCCCTTCTTCTTCATCCTCCAGAAACGCCAGCAGTATCCTCTCCGGATCCTGTATCTTTTTCCACTGGTGGCGCCAAAGTTCTGCATTTCCCTTGTAATCCATCAGGTTGTCCGTGCTGCCCTGCGCCGCTGCAAACTCTTCGCTGCTAAAGGTATGCCGCAGGTTAAAAGCGCCATGCGCCAGCTCGTGCGCAATCAGGTCGTTATTGGGCAGGTCGTAGATAAAACCTGCTTGCCGTTGCAAGGGCATGTAACCGCCGATGTCGCCGTCCTTGCTTTTTACGTTCTCCACAAAAAACAGATACAGGGCGTCTTTTTCCATTGTACCAAAAGCTTTGATCACTGCTTTCTGGTCGGCGCTGTACACAGATACCGCGTTGCTGCCCCCGTGCGTCATGCTGTCGCCGGGGAAGGTCACCTGTATGCCTGGCACGATATTCCGTTTATCACAAGATCGCTTCGCTAAGTTGCCCTCCGGCAATCGTATCCTGAACCGAAGTAAATTATTGATAACACCAACCGTCATCATATCATTGTCTTACATTGTTTATTCTTTGGGAACGATTCTTACTCTTGATTTATGAATATATCCATCTTCATGAATTTTTTCATTGATGTCATATAATGATATTTTATACCAATTATCATTGATAACGTCTGTTATGATATAAAAAGGACGATTTGTATAGATTTTGTATAATACGGATGATTTTACATCCGGTTTTTCTCTGACATTTGTATATCCATCAGAATCATTAATATATGCTTTAGAAATTTTCTCATCATATTTGTTTATAACAGATTTAATCATGACAATTGATTTGTGGACTAGTTCTTGTTCAAAGCAATGTTTATTATTTAATAAATAATCGATCATCCTATTGTTTATTATTTGATTTCCCTTCTTTGACATCCCAGGATAATATCGAAATTCCTCAAATCCATATTCTAACCAATTATTATAATTCCATAACGCATATTTTTCGTTTTGTATTTCAGTAAAAAGACGACAATCTTTACTGCATAGCAATATAATCAGGCAAGCCGCATCTACTTGATCGGGATATTCGATATAATCTAAAAATATTTTTCCAAAGTTTTCCACTACCTCTGTTTTTGTCATGTCTGTATCATAGACAAGTGGTATTTTCTTTGAATTATCATTTAAAAATTCTCGCTGTTTTTGAATAAAAAAGGTATATTCCATTTTTTGTAATACACCCATCTTATCTTTAAACCGCTGAAATAGCCTGATACGATTTCCCCATTTTTCTTGACAACTTGTATCTGTTTCCAACATATAATAAATTTCAGGGATAGCAAATGCCAACTCATAAAATTCTCGATTAAAATCGCATCTTTTTAGTTCATCAATAACGCTTACATCATATTTCTGTGCACTGCACAATACTATCCTCGTCAATAATATACATACTAATATTAATCTATTCATACAATTAATCATTTGTTTCGTTATTTTCAGTTATTATTATTATTTCAACATTTTGAACATTATACTTTTGATTTATTTCGATTACTCTACGTCTTACATGTTCTACTATTTCTGTACAAAAATCTAAGCTATCATCATCCTGATTAGCCCTTTGTGAGGCAGTAGCATTATCAGAGTCATTTACGGGATTATGGCGCATAGCTAATATACACCCCATAGACCATATTCTAGCATTTACTCCATTATGTATTAAAATTCCTATACGTCCAGGTATATCGCGTAAACGTAAAGATGTGTTATTACGATCCGCTCTCGAGGATGTCGTATTTATTTCAAAATTATATACGCCGCTCAAAATCCGTTTACATTCATTTTGAGCTTTTTTCTCATCTGTACATGTATTTTGACACTCACTATCAGTCCCTTTTGGCAATTCTAATGTGTAGCCTCTTATTGTACCATTATCAACGCTTAATTCTCCTACAGTCCTATGTTGATTATTTCTAATACGGTTCAGTCTAATAGTAATCATGTGATCAGGGTCTTTTACTGTAACTCCGTAAATATATTCAAACAATACATCAAAGCAGTCTTCGTTCGTTTTAATCTTTAATGCGTATTTGTCGTCATTTTTCCCAAAACACAAATATTTGTCATTTTTACTCAGATAATTTCTTTCTTCCTGTAATTCATATTCATTGAGATGAATATCCGACAGGCTTTGGACATCAACCATAATCTCAACATCCGTCAATTTCCCTCCCTTTTTGATGTTCGCACTGTCCTTTACGTCGGGAAGCGTGAGGCTGCTCAATGAAATGCTTACATTATCGCCAAAGTCGTGTTTAAATGGCTGGTTGTTCTTGTGCGATAACCGTAATGCTCTTAACAATTCTATTGCAAAATCCTCTTTCGCCTCTCTGTCAAACACCGCAGGACAGGCGTCCGTTTCACCGGTTTTTAACGTTGTGATTATTTTGT
>JAISDH010000047.1 GCA_031264975.1 Bacteroidales bacterium | reverse complement strand
CAAAAAGGGGAGAACTCGTTAGAATCCTCCCCCTTCAAAAACTAAAAGTTATGTCAATCTTATAGTAGTTCTTCACAAGAAAGTCCTGACGTCGTTTTATAGGACGCGAGTTCTTTGTCGGAAAAAGAATGAATAAATGCTTCTTTTTCTCTGTTTTGGGCATTCGTCATGGCAATAAAAATACGCGCCGAATGAGTGTAAACACTGCTCCGATTCGCATCCAATACCAACAAATATCCCATAATAATATTGGCAATACTTTCCACCAAACGACGGGCTACTAAATCGTACATTTCCGAGTTTTCATATCCTTTTGCCTTTTCAATTGCCTTTTCACAGCGGGAAGTCATATCTATGAGTTGTTCTTTGAGCGGTTGCAAGTCAGGATTTATGGATTCGGCTTCATATTCTTTTATCTTATTCAGGAAAACGCCGCTTCCCACGCCACGAATAGCCGCCACTACCTGCAACTGTGAAGTACCCTCATAAATGGACGTAATACGAGCGTCTCGATACATACGTTCAATGGGAAAATCTTGCATAAACCCCGTTCCTCCATGAATTTGCATGGCGTCGTATGTTATCTGATTACAATATTCGCTTGAAACCAGCTTTAACATTGGCGTATAAACATCCGCCAAACGTTGGAAATATTTCATTTCAGTACGCTCTTCCTGCGTAAGCGTGCGGGTTCTTGCTTTGTCTTCAAAGAGCTTTTGTATATCCACAAACCGACTTGTTTCGTATAGTAAAGAGCGCATTGCATTTGTTTTCGTCCGCATGTTGGATAACATTTCAAAAACGGCAGGGAATTTAAGTATCTTTTTTCCAAACTGCTCCCGTTCTCCGGCGTACTTTTCCGCTTCTCTGCAAGCCGCTTCTGCAAGACCAACCGATTGAGCGCCTATGCCCAAACGCGCCCCATTCATAAGCGTCATTACATACTTTATTAATCCCATACGCCGTTCTCCCAACAATTGAGCAGGCGCATTATTAAATACGAGTTCACAGGTTGGAGAACCTTTAATTCCCAATTTGTGTTCGAGTCGGCGAATAGTTATGGCTTTGTCTTTCCTGTCGTACAAAAAATAGGAAAGTCCTCTTGCATCTTTCGTCCCCTCTTCCGAACGAGCCAATACCAATTTAATATCCGCATCTCCATTTGTAATGAAACGTTTTACTCCGTTAAGTCTCCAGCAATTTGATTCTTCATCAAAAGTAGCCTTCAATTGAACCGCCTGTAAATCCGACCCTGCATCCGGCTCTGTTAAGTCCATCGAACAGGTGTAACCCAGATTAATCATGGGTAAATATTTATCTTTGAGTTCTTCCGAAGCAAATTCATAAATAGTTTCCGCACAATCCTGCAATCCCCATATATTGGCAAAACTGCAATCAGCACGAGATATTAATTCATTGGCAACCACATAAGGTATCATCGGAAAATTAAGTCCCTTGTATTTTCTGGGGAGATAAATCGCATACACTCCCGCATTTATCAGCGCTTCATGATTTTGTTGTGTTCCGCAAGCATACATCACTTCATTACAAACCAATTGAGGTCCTTCCTCATCAACACTTTCAGCATTCGGTGCGATGACGTCGGCGCATATTTCTCCTATGATTTCCAATACCTGTTCGTATGTATCCATCGCATCTTCAAAGTCAATGGGAGCCGTAACATAAGATTGCGCCTCTGTATAGTCATTTTCTTTCATCTGTACAATACGTTTCATGAGCGGATGCGTCAAATGAAATTTCAAATGTTCGTTATCTAAAAAAAAGTTTGCCATATTTTAATTGCGTTTGATTTAAATAGGTTTGAATGTTTTTATTTACTGTGTTGTTTGTAATACTGAATTATCTTAGGCACAATCTGCACAACGTCTCCGATAATGGTATAATCGGCAATGGCGTTAATAGGCGCATTTGCGTCGTTGTTGATGCTAATAATCTTAGCCGACTGGTCCATGCCTGCCCGATGTTGAATCGAACCGGAAATTCCACAGGCAATGTATAACTTTGGACGTACGGTAACCCCTGTTTGCCCTATTTGCCGTTCCTGGTCGCAGAAACCTGCGTCTACAGCGGCACGAGTAGCGCCAACTTCCCCGCCTAATACAGCGGCTAATGTTCGGAGTAAACCAAAATTTTCTTTATTGCCCATGCCATATCCGCCCGATACAATAATTTGAGCGCCCTTTAAATTCACCTTTGGCGGGTCAATATGACGGTCGATTATCCTGACAACTTCTTCAACAGAAGTCAACAGGGACAAATCAATCTCCTGAATTTGCGGCTGATTAAGCGACGTCAAAGGGTCTAATTTCATCACTCCCTCTCTAACGGTTGCCATTTGGGGACGTGTTTCGGGATTAATAATGGTGGCAATGATATTTCCTCCAAATGCAGGACGAATCTGATACAATAGATTTTTGTAGGTCTTTCCTGCTTTTTTGTCTTCATAATCTCCGATTTCCAAACTCGTACAGTCCGCCGTCAGTCCACAACGCAAAGCAGAAGCAATACGGGGAGCCAAGTCGCGACCAACAGAAGACGCTCCAAAAAGAGCAATTTCCGGCTTTTCGTTTTCAAAAACAGACTGTACCAACTTTGCATGTGGAAGCGTACGATAAGGAAACAATCTGTCATCGTCCGCACAATGGATTTTGTAGATATTAAAATAAGAAAGTTGATTCACGGCTTCCTTTATATCTTTGCCCAACAGGATAGCTTCTAATTTCACACCCAATTGTTCGGCTAATTTTCGTCCTTTGGATAAAAGTTCCAAAGAAACGTCTGCTACTTTCCCTTCTTCGGTCAGTTCGCAATATACAAATATATTATTCATTTTCATCTAAATCTAAATTGTAATTCTATTGACTTTATCCAATGACACGACTTTCCAGTAAATCCATAACCAATTGTTCTATATCCGTATCGGCATTGGAAAAGACTTTGGATTCTTTTTGCGTCAATACGATACTGTCTATTTTTTTAACCTTTGTAGGCGAACCGTTCAGTCCCAAACAAGCCATATCGGTTTGAATGGCGTCGGCGTTCCATTCCTGAATCAACAGGTCGGGACGTTTTTTGAACAATTCCGTATAATCGCGCTTTTCTTCCTGTAATTCGGTGGCTGTTCGTGCATGTTTGTATTTCATCAATAATTTGGCATGACGCGAACGACAGGGTTTTGCGGAACTGTGTACGGTTATCAAAGCAGGCAGAGAAGTTTCTACCATTTCCACTCCCCTTTCCAGCCGCCGTCTAATACGTATTTTTTTTGTATCAACCGATTCTAATTTCTCTGCATACGTTATTTGAGGGAAATGCAACTTTTCTGCGATTTGAGGACCTACCTGCGCCGTATCTCCGTCAATAGCCTGCACGCCACAAAAAATAAGAGACGGCTGACATGTCTCTATCGCTTTCGCTAAAACGTAAGACGTCGCCAGCGTGTCCGACCCCGCAAATCTTGAATCTGTTAACAAATAACCATTATTGGCTCCCCGATACATGGATTCTCTAATAATAGACGCCGCACGCGGAGGTCCCATTGTTATAATACTCAACTCTGCATCCGGAATCCGAGCTCTTGCTTCCAATGCCATTTCCAGAGCATTAAGGTCGTCCGGGTTGAAAATAGCAGCAAGAGCGCCCCTGTTTACAGTACCATCTTCTTTCATGGCGTCTTTCCCAACATTACGTGTGTCAGGTACTTGCTTTGCCAGAACTATGATTTTAAAACTCATATCTTCTCTATTTTTATGGATAAAATTAGGATTGCAAAAGTATAAAAAAAAATAATATAACCGGAACTTCTTTTCAACAACAATCCATTTTACCCTCTTTTATCATCGGATTCATATCAAATACGACGCTCTGTTCTCCCTGTTTGACAAGCATATAATATAAATTATACTTCGCACGGATTAAAATTGTGAGAAGGAAAGATTTTTGCCGTACACGTATATATTCGGCAACCTTTATCGTTATATGCCATTTTATCTTTCATAATCATGGATTGCTTCGTGCCTCGCAATGACGACAGCGTTGTGTTCTCAGTAGACGAGTAGACAAGTAAACGAGTAGACGAGTTAGCGTTATTTTCCTTTCGCACATTCGCCTTTTGTCCCTTCGCCCTTCTTGGCTTGCCTGCCTGTTGCTTGTTGCCTGTTGCCTGTTGCGGTCTTCCCTTCGCCCTTTCGTCCTTTCGTCCCTTCATCCCTTCGCCCTTTCGTCCTTCTCGCTCGTTCGTCATTGCGAGCGTAGCGAAGCAATCCAGAATACCCACACGAATCGACTTACAACCTTTATCGTTATATGCCCTTTTATGGTTCATAATCATGGATTGCTTCGTGCCTCGCAATGACGAACAGGGTTGTGTTTTCAGTAGACGAGTAGACAAGTAGACAAGTGAACGAGTAAGCGTTATTTTCCTTTCGTCCCTTCGCCCTCCTCGCTGGTTCGTCATTGCGAGCGAAGCGAAGCAATCCAGAATACCCGCACGAATCGACTTACAACCTTTATCGTTATATACCATTTTATGGTTCATAATCCTGGATTGCTTCGTGCCTCGCAATGACGACAAGGGTGTGTTGTCTGTAAACGAGTAGACATGTGAACGAGTGAACAAGTTAGCGTTATTTTCCCTTCGCCCTTTCGCCCTTCTTGGCTTGCCTGCCTGTTGCTTGTTGCTTGCAGCTTGTTGCCTTTTTCCTTTCGCCCTTTCATGCCTTCGCCCTTTCTTCCTTTCGCCCTTCTTGGCTTGTCTGCCTTGTTCTTTGTTCTCTTTGCGCTTTCTGCTTTTAATTGCATCTGATATTAATTTTAAAGGTTAAAACCAAAATCGAAATGAGCCTTGCGCCCGCCGCTATCGCTTTGGCGGGCTGGCGGCTCATTTCAATTTTGGTTTTCATTTTCTTTTGTTTTTTGGTTTTGTTTTTTTCAAAGAAAATTACTCTGAATTACGGCGCCAAAACAACACGGAACCCAAAATAGTAGGGGCGGGAAGAAGGCGAACAGGAGTAGCGAACATACATCGCACAATTTCCCGCATCGTAGTTCCAACTACCGCCATGCCCCACACGAGAAGAGCCAGTAGAAGCGCCGGTAGGATTGTCTGTACCACTTGGATACTGTGAACCATACCTGTCGCTACACAGTTCCAAAACATTGCCACTCATGTCGTAAATACCAAGTTCGTTGGGGTCTTTTGTGCCAACTATACGCACACCATAAGCAGATGTGCCTTCGGTAGTAGAATTTCCTGCATACCATGCCACATTGCCTACTACATCACTGCCCGAATAGCGATAGTTGTGTGTTTGCTGTCCGCCTTTGGCGGCATATTCCCACTCGGCTTCGGTGGGTAGACGGTAGATTTTACCTGTTATTGCGTTCAAACGCGGGATAAATGTATCTACTATATCTTCGTACGAAACATAATAAACAGGATAATTGTCTCCAATGCCATAAGTGGAATTAGGAGAACCGCCAGGATAAATGGTAGTTGCTGCCAGCGTTCCGCCGTCGTCTGTGGGTCCGGAATA
>JAISDH010000040.1 GCA_031264975.1 Bacteroidales bacterium | reverse complement strand
GAAAAGACGTATCAGTAGAGGAGATTTTGCTGCTGTCTTTATGAAAAAGGGTGTCAACAGAGGCAATATTGCTGCTATCTTTAAGAAAAGACGTGTCAGTAGAGGAGATTTTGCTGCTGTCTTTATGAAAAAGGGTATCAACAGAGGAAATATTGCTGCTATCTTTAAGAAAAGACGTGTCAGTAGAAGAGATGATTTTGCTACTGTCTTTAGGAAAAGAGGTATCAGCAGAGGAAATATTGCTGCTATCTTTAAGAAAAGAGGTATCAGTAGAGGAGATTTTGCTGCTATCTTTATGAAAAGAGGTATCAGCAGAGAGAATATTGCTGCTGTCGCTTATAAAAGTTGTATCTGTTTGTTTAACGGGAGGGATGTATACAGACTGAACGAGATTGTTGGAGAATGCCACTTTTTCATCGCTTTGGTCAAACAGATAGTTTCTGTTTTTATCTACCAACGCGTATAGCTGATATTCCCCTTCTGCAATATTGGAAAAGAGAAAAGTACCGTCCGTACGAGTTGTTGTGTAATAATAAGGTAAATTCTTCAACAGCGCCGAATCTTCATACTGTTTGTACAACATCACGCCTGCCTTTTCCTCAGGCAACATGGTATAGGCGTCTATTACGGTACCAAAAAGAGATAAGGAATCAATATAATCGCCTGTAGAATATACAAAAGTAGTTACCGGCAAAAAGTTTCCTTCCGTCAAGTCTTTTATTCCCTGATTGCAGGTAATGATGTAGGTTGTATTCTTTTCCAACTCATTTTTCAAATCAATAATCAAAGACTTTCCTTTCAGCGTATATTCCGGAGGATTTGGAAGCGGCGGAGAAAAGAGAAAGGATTCGCTTGGATTTACCAATTCAACATATTCGTCAAAATGAATATGTATTTGAGGAGAATTAAAAGCGGTAGTATAATTTGGCGGTTCCTGGTTAAGGATAACGGGCGGAGAAATATCTTGCTCGCCTCCGGTAAGCGTTGCCTGTTGAGCGCAGGACGCAAATAACACGGTTAGTATGACCGGATAAAAATAAAGACATTTCCTCTTCCAGACAGCCATGTCAATTAGCTTTTGTTTATTCGTTTACGTTTGGTTTCATCCAGAATTATTTTTCGCAGACGAAGCGCTTTTGGCGTTATTTCCAAGTATTCGTCTTCTGCAATGTATTCCATATATTCTTCAAGAGAAAATTTGAGAGGAGGCGTAATTGCCGATTTGTCATCGGAACCGGAAGCCCTCATGTTGGTTAGTTTCTTTGATTTGGTAACGTTTACAACCAGGTCGTCCTGCCGAATATGTTCTCCTATAACCTGTCCGGCGTAAACAGTATCCATGGGTTGAATAAAGAAACTGCCTCTGTCCTGTAACTTGTCAATCGCATAAGCGTATGCAGTACCCGTTTCCATGGCAATTAATGAACCTGTATGCCGGAAGGCTATATCTCCTTTTAGCGGCTCGTATCCAATCAGTCGATGAGACATTACGGCTTCTCCTTCCGTTGCCGTCAGCATTTGATTTCTAAGACCGATAATTCCACGCGCAGGAATTTTAAAGACAATAACAATACGGTCTATTTTTGTATCAATGGCATTCAATTCTCCTTTTCGACGCGTTACCAAATCAATTACCCTGCTTGAAAATTCTTCAGGAACAATGACGGTCAATTCTTCAACAGGTTCACAGGCTTGTCCGTCAATTTCTTTTATAATTACCTTGGGTTGTCCCACTTGTAATTCATAACCTTCTCTGCGCATCGTTTCTATTAAAATGGATAAATGCAAAATGCCGCGTCCATAGACGATATACATGTCGGGCGAAGATGTTTCCTCAACGCGCAAGGCAAGATTTTTTTCCAATTCCTTATACAAACGGTCGCGTAAATGACGGGAAGTAACAAATTTACCATCCTGACCAAAGAAAGGAGAGTTATTAATGGTAAATAACATGCTCATTGTGGGTTCATCTATTTTGATAGGCTCAAGTCCTTCCGGATTTTCAAAATCGGCAATAGTATCTCCTATGTCAAAATTATCTATGCCAAATACAGCGCATATTTCTCCGGCAGCAATGGGTTGTTTTACCTTTTCCTTTCCCAATCCCTCAAAAACATAGAGTTCCTTAATCTTGGATTTCAAAACAGAACCGTCCCTTTTGATTAAAGATACATTTTGTCCCCATTCCAAAGTTCCCCTGTTGAGTTTGCCAATCGCAATTCTTCCCACATAAGAGGAATAATCCAAAGAAGATATCATCATTTGGGTTGTCCCTTCTATCTGTTTTGGTTCGGGAATATGGGCAAGGATTTGGTCTAACAGATGACAAACGTCCGTAGTCGGTTTTTTCCAGTCTTCGCTCATCCAGCCCAGCTTGGAAGAACCGAAAACGGTAGGAAAATTCAATTGTTCTTCACTTGCTCCCAAACTGAACATCAAATCAAAGACGTCTTCTTGTGTCTGTTCGGGATCGCAGTTCGGTTTATCCACTTTATTTATAACAACAATAGGTTTTAAGTTCAACTCAATGGCTTTCTGTAATACAAAACGCGTTTGAGGCATAGGTCCTTCAAAAGCGTCAACAATAAGGAGAACTCCGTCTGCCATATTTAAAATACGCTCCACTTCGCCACCGAAATCACTGTGTCCGGGAGTGTCTATAATATTTATTTTAAAATTCTTATACCGTACGGAAACATTTTTCGACAAAATGGTTATTCCTCTTTCCCGTTCCAAATCATTGTTGTCCAAAACGAGGTCTTGAACTTCCTGATTCTCTCTGAAGATATTAGTTTGGTACAAAATACGGTCGACAAGTGTTGTTTTCCCATGGTCGACATGGGCAATAATAGCTACATTTCTAATGTTTTGCATTCTTTAATAAAGGTGAATAAATTAGTTTGCAAAAGTACCATTTTTTATCGAACTTTAACACCATAAATGAAAAAAGGTGATTAACGAGGCGAAAGGGCGAAAGGGCGAAAGGAAAAGGGCAGCAAGCAACACGCAGCAGGCAACAGGCAGGCAAGCCAAGAATGGGCGAAAGGGCGAAGGCACGAAAGGGCGAAAGGAAAAGGGCAGCAAGCAGCAAGCAGCAAGCAACAGGCAGGCAAGCCATGAGGAGCGCTCAGATGACGCAGATTAAAAGGATTTTCGCAGATAATAAAAATCTGCGGTCATCTTTTAAAATCTGCGTTATCTGAGCGCTTATTTTATCGCACTTCAAACAATTTTCTGCCATTTCACTGCCAAATGTCTTACCCACTCGAAACTTTCTCTCCTGAAACACCCCCGAAATACCCCTCAAATCCCCCTCAAATCGCCTCTTTTTTGTTGTTCATGAAAAAAAAATACACGATGAATGAAACTTTTTTCATTCACAACCACAGTATATTAGACAAGCTATAGAGAGAAAATATCTATCTATATCAAAAAAAAACCGCACAAGTTGACATTGGTAACAAAAAAATTAGTACATTTGCAGCCGGAATTAAATAGCAAATATATATGAACATTTTAAACAAAGTAAGAATATGGAATTGGAAAGGATAAAACATGACAACGGCAATTTACAGCCTAATCCTTTTACCTCTGTAAAAGGAGGATTTACCTCTGTAGAAAGAGGGTTTTTCTCTGTAGGAGAAAGAGAAGATTATGCGCAGACTTCACGGGCGGGAGCTTTCTTTTTCTTGGCATGCCTGCGTGTTGCATGTTGCGTGTTGCGTGCTGCCTTTTTCTTGGCATGCCTGCTTGTTGCATGTTGCGTGTTGCTTGCTGCCTTTTTCCTGGCATGCTTGCCTGTTGCTTGCTGCGTGTTGCTTGCCGCCTTTTTTATCAGTTTCTTTTCCGCTGAATATTTGCATTTTTCGGTAAATAATGG
>JAISDH010000516.1 GCA_031264975.1 Bacteroidales bacterium | reverse complement strand
AGTATCCTTGCTTATCAATTCAGGCAGAGGGTTTACGGTAATTTTAACAGTGTCCCGCAAAATACATCCGCTGAGAGATACCGCTTCTATGTAAAATGCGGTATCTGCGCCTAATATATTCGTCTCAAGCGAAGTCGCTTTAAGTATTGTGTTTTTATAATATGCATCATAAAACCACGAATATGCAAATTCATCTGAGGCGTTTTCTATTTGCAGTTTCACTTTTTCCCATTGACATACAGTTGTATCTGCTATTTCAATATCAATTAAGTCAATCATAAATGAAGACCGGACAGTATCCAGAGCGCCATTTTCTTTTTTTACTATCATTGCTATTTCGTGTTTTCCTTCGGGCAGGTTATTCTGCCATTCCAGCATATCTTCGAGATCAGTATCTTCCACATCATCAATAAACCACCTCAGATGCCCCTGATCCGGATGCATTATGTAGAGAACAGCAGCCCTGACCATGACATCGTCGGTACAAAATATCTGTCCTTCCGTGTCCTGATTATGAATATCGTTTACATAAAGAGAGGCATCTAATTTGCGGAGCGCAGAGCCGGCTAAATAATAATATGATTCATAACCTCCAAGCCCGTATCCCAAAATTGCCAAACCCTCCTGATTCCTGAAACTGTAACTCAAATCCGCATCATCCAGTGGCATTGAATAGAATGAATAACCGGAAGAATGATCTAACCAATATCCTCCCGAAAGAGTAGAATAAGCATTATTTCCAATACGTATCTCCGTTGATTCCTTATTTGCTGTTGGAGCAATAATTAAAATGTGATGTTCCGACAATATCGACGAGCCTGAAGCAATGAATGGAGCAATGGTCGTTTCTTTTACAAACTGCTCAGTTGACGGGATCCATGCCATTGCCGGATCTCCACTATAGTAGCTAAGACCGGGATAGTCAAGTCCAGTCAAGTATGACGCCACTGCCACAGGTTTGTCAGATTCGATATAGCATCCTGCCTCATTTCGTCTAATTTCCAGTTCAACATATTCGCCACTGTTCAAATTCAATGAACCTGACATAACAGTTCCTCCCAAATGGCTTACCGTAGTATTATCCTGAGCCGCATAAACCCTTATTCTTTCTATTCCCCGTATGGTAACCGGCGTCATAAATGAAGTCCCCCACAAAGATTCGGGAGATAACTGTTCATACAAACAGTCGCAAGCGGTTACACCGGAAGGGACATTCACACATTGATTTGTTGTAAAGTAAGCAATAGGCTTATTACTTGTAACATGCTTTGTCGTGTGACTAAAATAATTTGCATATACCTCGCCCCTGTTCAGAGTAGCAACGAGGAAATTATCGTCATATATATTAGTATTGTTTTCAACAGCTATTATTACATGTCCATCAAGATCTCCAAATCCTATAAGTTCATCATAAGACAAATGAAAATATGATGTATCATACGCATTGACAGGCAGAATACCAGTTGCATCTGTCGTGTATCCCTGCAGATTTATTGCATAAACAGCAACATTTTCATCGGATTCAATATGCAGCGACTTTTGAGATACGCCAGACACATCAGCATAAACAGCGTCTTTCTCTGTTGACGATAAATCTCTTGTATAGACATTGCCAGCGGCTAATGCAATGGTTTCCATATAACCCGTTTCGGTAAATGTGAACTTGACATTGGAGGCGCTTGTAGCAACAATACGGACCTGAAAATAAATATCATAAGATGGATCTCCCGCATTACTTCCAAAAGAAATCCAGAAATCTTTTCCCTGTGTAGTTACCTGTCCGTATGCATAGCCGCAATACAATAGCAAAACAATTGCAAAAATATAATTCTTTATTTTATGTGCCTTATGAACATTCGAAATATTAATCGCTTTCATATCTTAATCTATTTTTATGTGCTTCTTTAATTTTATATGTTATAAATATCTTTTTATCACTGCATTATATAAATATTTTATCTAAACTTACAGTTGCGAAATTACTAAATATTTTGAATAACATAAAAAATATAAGGAATTTATTCTATCTCTGAAAGTGCAAATTAAACAAAGCGTAGAATGGCACAGACTTTATATTATTCTCTACTGTATGTCTTGCCGATTTGTCTTGCCCCGTTTACAATCAGTGGCATTCTGTTTGGATTATTTTTCCAGTTGATTAATTTTACGTTTCATTGCATTAAAAATTTCTGCAAAGAAACAAAACTTGCGTAAATAATCAAAATATTTTGACTTTTTCCGCAAGTTTTGTGAAACAGGTGTATCCCATATATGCAATTCTTTTCATACAGATTAAGTATGCAAAGTAAACAGGATATAACAGATTATAAGAACTCTGGATTGCTTCGTTCCTTACAATGACGCTTTTCGTAAGTACCATATTACGAGGCTATTTTAGTTAAGGCATAACCGAGCTGTTCAGCCATTTTTTGCAATTTAATTTCATTTTTAGCGCTCTGTTTTTTCCTAATCTTTTCAAAATACTCTTCAGAATATTCGGTACTGTTTTTAATGAGTGTGTACAACAGAACAG
>JAISDH010000337.1 GCA_031264975.1 Bacteroidales bacterium | reverse complement strand
ATAAATTATATGCGTTTGTCTTGAGTTTGATCTTTTTTATTTTCAAAAAATAATATACCTTTGTGTATAATAAAAGAAATACATTATGACGGCAATCGAATTGAATGCTAAAAAGATAGAACTGATAAAAGAAATAGACAGTGAAGAGCTATTGGATAAAATGTTGGCTTATCTTCATCGATTAAAGAAGAAAGGCTCTAAACCTCCTTGCCAATATACGCTTGACGAACTGAAAGAACGTATTGACAGAGCTGAAGAAAATATAAAACAGGGCGAATATTTAACACATGAAGAATTAGAAGAGCAACTACTGAAATGGTAATAGTCTGGACCCTTAACGCACAGAAAGATTTACGTTCGATCTATAATTTTTATTTGACCAAAAGCATGAAAGTAGCAATTGATATGCGAAAGGATATCTTAAATGCAGTAAAAAGATTATGCTACTTTCCTCAAATGGCTCAGGTTGAATTACTCCTTAATGATAAGTCTTTTATATATCGTTCATTAATCGTAAGAGATATATTTAAAATTATCTATCGTGTTGATGAAAAAAAGGTATATATAATCGCTATATGGGATTGCCGTCAGAATCCGGAAACGCTTGAAAAGAGAATAAAATAAGCATTATTCCAATCGCCATTCTCTTTGATTATATCTGGGTGCGGGCATAGCCGTCTTTTGTATTCATGACTTTTCAGGATTTTGAACTACCCCCACAAGACGTTATAGAACCAATATACCTCATAATTTTAAACCGCCTGTCGGGACAATAAAAGATTTTTGTTCTATTATTATGTTAGTACCCTTTCGGGTGTTTCTTGAATAAATTCTTTATATTTGTACCCGAAAAGGTATCGGATATGGATAATCTGCCGTTAAACGAATATGTGAAGACGAAGCGTAGAATGCTTGGGCTGTCACGGGAAGAGTTTGCACAGAAAGCAGGTGTGGGGCTTCGTTTCCTGCGCGAACTGGAACAGGGAAAAGAAACCTTGAAAATAGATAAGGTAAATCAGGTATTAAAATTGTTCGGGATGCAACTTGGCGTTGTATCTATGGACAGAACTAATTTGTTGGAACCATGAAACAGGCTGCGGTTTATATGTGCAATACGTTTGCCGGCGTCTTGACGGAGGATGAAGACGGATATAAATTTGAATATGATTCCATCTATCTGGCAACTGAAAAAGCAGAACCGGTCAGCTTAACGCTACCGCTGACGGATAAACCCTATATCAGTAATGTGTTGCATCCGTTCTTTGACGGGCTGATACCCGAAGGATGGCTGCTGGCTATTGCCGAAAAGAACTGGAAAATAAACGACCGCGACAGGATGTCTTTACTGCTTGCCTGTTGCAGGGATTGTATCGGAGCTGTTAGTGTTCAACCTCTTTAATGACAGGTAGCATGCAAAGATGTTTATATTGTTATCGGCCACTTGAAGAAGGACAGACGGACTTTCATCCTCCATGTGCCAAAAAAATAGTCGGGACGGTTACGCCTCCCGTTCTTCCTTACAGTAAGGCCGATATAGAATCGTTGGCTTTAGAAATTGTCCGTTCGCAAATAACCATTACAGGTGTGCAACCTAAATTATCGTTGGATTTAGAGAAAGGGGAAAACGGCGGGAAACGTTTTACAATAGTAGGTTTATGGGGCGGGTATATCCTGAAGCCTCAAACCGGGCAATATGCCAATCTTCCCGAAAATGAAGATTTAACGATGCATTTGGCGGAGTTGGCAAAAATAAAAACCGTTCCCCATTCACTGATACGTTTCAAAGACGGTTCGTTGGCTTATCTCACCAAACGGATTGACCGGGATAAGAACGGGAGTAAAATCCCAATGGAAGATATGTGCCAGTTGACGGAGAAGTTGACGGAACAAAAATACAAAGGCTCGCATGAACAGATAGCGAGAAACAGGCGAATATACATTTGCTCCCGCTTATGATTTATTGTCTACTCAATTGGTTATACCCGGAGATGACGAGGAACTGGCGTTAACCTTAAACGGAAAGAAGCGGAAACTGAAAAGGGCAGACTTCGATAATCTGCTGAAAACCTTTAAGGTAGGTGATAAGGCAATTGAAAATGTATATGGAAAATTCAGGAAAGTATTACCGCAATGGTATGACTTTATAGATATTTCTTTCCTGCCTGAGCAGACGAAAGAAGAGTACAAGCAGCTTATTCGAAACAGGTCTTCCCTAATAAACACATAATAAAAAGGCCGTTTTTTCGCTAGTATAAGCCGGGAAAGAAATGGTTTTTAAATATCATATTGTAATGATATGATGCGTGATTCATAACATTGTGTGATGATAAACGATATAAAATGATGTGATGGTACAAATTTCGAAAGGATTTGGTTGATTATTTTGCCATTTTGTAAAACGCGAAACCCTAAATTCTGCGCATATTTGCCGGTAACCTTTGCCTGGCTCCAAATACGGGCGATATTTAACCGTTTAGCTGTTATTTCACTACTTGCCAACTTTCCCTGAATTAAAAGTGTCCTTACTCGTATTAATTACGGAATTTTTTAGTTAAGTTTACGAGCCAAATAAAAAAGTATCATTTTAATTTTATAATGTATCATGAATAATGCAATTTTTAAATTCGCTAAACCTATTAATGAACCGGTAAAAGCTTATGCGCCCGGAACGCCGGAAAAAACGTCACTAAAAAAAGCTTTAGCGCAGTTGTC
>JAISDH010000284.1 GCA_031264975.1 Bacteroidales bacterium | reverse complement strand
GGGACGAAAGGTAAAAGGGGTAGGGGGCGAAATGGCGAAAGGGAGGCAAGCCACGAGAAAGTAAATCGTGATTAACGGTTAGTGATTAGTATACAAATGAACGAATAGAGTATTTGTTTCATCCCTGTTCATCAAACTGTTCAGGATAAAAAACGGTCGGTTGTAGAATCGTATCTACAACACCGTCTTCTTTAGAGATAAATTTGTTGTTTCTATATCCAAATAGTTGTACAAGTAGAACAACAAAATAATATAGTGAAATAATGAACGCATGATAATATTTATTTTGGGGTTAATGTTATTTTTTTCTCTGCTGTTTTAGCGCCTCTTGTATTTTCTGATATTCCATATCGTTACACTGATTTATGATTCTTTCTTCTTCTATTGAAGGTAACCCTATTTCATATCTGTTTTTATCGACTTGCGCTTTTTCTTCTTCTGTCATGTTGGGTGAATATTCATACCGATAACGAGGAAATGGGAGATTGTTGAAAACAACAACCCTCTGTGCTTTTTTAGAAAAACAATATGGCGTTAATTTTCCTTCGATATAAGCCTTGTATTCGGTATTTTGAAAAAATACAGTGTCATGATAGTGAAATATAACTATCATGGGCGCCCATAAACATGATTGATTAAATAACCCGTTTCTTTCATTAGGATAATCGTATTTTGCAATAAGTTCATCTATTGCTCTACGATTAGAATATTCTATTTCTGATGCTTTTTGACGTCTTTTTTTAGTCAATCTCCATGCAAGAGTTCTGATTTTTTGGTCTTCAATCCGTAAAGAATCCATTACTTTTTTATATGGACAACTATATTTTTCATGATACATTTCTATGTTTTTCTTTTCTTGTTCCATATAATACTGCCATTTATCAGTCTGTTGATATTGTTCGAATATAGTATCTGATTCAAATATATAATTTAATGGAACAATTTGTTTTATACATTGCTCCATTGCAAAATAAATGAGACTGTCTTTTTTTTCGATGGTAGCGCATTTGGCAAAATTTCTCAAATCGTCCATTAAAATATAATCAACTATTTGAAATGCCTGCCCATAATAAATTAAAGCCGAATCGTAATTTTGTCGGCATCTGGATAAGTTCGCTTTATTAATGGCTTGGTAATAGGGAATATAATTTATTTCCTGCGAACTAATCGTATTAATAATAAGAATCAGATAAACAACTAAACTTATTTTTTTCATGTCAAATGTATTTTAAATATATAAGATAATCAGATAATAACCTTAACTCGGCTGTTCTTTGTACGGCATATTCATTATTCAAACAGAATTTGCCGGATTCACATCCGAAACACTGCAAAGATATATTTTTTTCAGCTATCCACAAAAATTATTATAGAGCCAAACCAAGATATATATGAAGTTCTTGCTCATTTGTTGATATGCTTTCCAATCGGATTTCTCATATCTGCCAAGGTGATTCCAACCCTAAAGTTGTTGTAAATATTTGTGTGCTATTCATGATGCAAAGGTATACTTTTTTTCAGCTATCCACACAAAACGTTATAGAGCCGTTTTCGTTTTTTTCTTTGGTTGGTGTTTTTTGGGGGGAGGCATATTATTGATTTATGCCACTCCACCTTTTGTCCCTTCACTCTTTCATCCTTTTCAACTCCTTTTCCTGTAACTAATCACAGCCCAGCCGTTGAAAAATACTGCAAAACCGCAAAGCGTAATCAGTTGTGGTAACAAATCAGTCATTGCGCTACCTTTAAGATACACTGCCCGCATTACTTCCATATAATACCGCATTGGGTTGAAAATGGTAATGACTTGCGCCCATCCCGGCATACTGCTTACCGGAGTGAACAGTCCGCTCATCAGTATTAAAATCATCATAAAAAAGAAAATGACAAACATAGCCTGTTGCATTGTGGCAGAATAGTTGGACACAACCAGCCCCAAACCCGATACAATAAGTACATAGATACCTGCATACAAATAGATGGTTGCAAGACTGCCTACAGGCGTCAAGTTGTAAATAAAAACAGAAAGCATCATGCAAACAGTCAGTACAATGAATCCGATAATCCAGAAAGGAATAAGTTTAGCAAAAATAAATGTTGTTTTCCTGACGGGAGTTACATTGAGTTGCTCGATTGTACCTACTTCCTTTTCGCTCACAATGTTTAATGCCGGTAAAAAGCCCGCAAGCAAGGTAAGCAGCAAAACCATCAAAGCCGGTACCATAAATACGTTGTAATTCAAATGCGGATTAAATAAGTAGTAAGGGACGTTATTGATGAAAGGCATTATTGTTTTTTTGCTTGTCAATCCTTGTTCGGCAAGCAGTTCCTGCGAAAAATCGCGAATAATACTTACCAGATACATAGACCCTAATCCGCCTTTCATTCCATTTACGGCATTAGCCGAAATCATGACGCGGGCAGTTCCCGTTTTAAATAAATCTCTTTCAAATTCGGGCTGAATTTCCAAAATAATGTCGGCTTTTCCAGCGTCGATACTCTCCAACGCTCTGTTGTAGGAAGGGGAAAAGTCGGTGAGTTGGAAATAACCCGACGCCGTTACTTTCTGCGTTAATCGTTCGGAGTACGTACTGTGATCATTATCTACTATGCTTAATTTCATGTTTTTGATTTCCTGGTTCGCCGCCCACGGTAATAACAGGAGCATGAACGTCGGGAAAACAAATATCAAGGCAAGAAGAAACTTGTTTTGTAGGATTTGCTTAAATTCTTTTTCTATCAAAAACTTTATCATGGTTATTTTTTTAATCTTATACTAAACTTTTTCAAACTCGCCGACAATACGAACAATGCCATACCGGATAGAATCACAATCTCTTTTAGAACATACACCGCGTCAACGCCCTGTATCATTAGTTTTCTCACCGCCTCAATGTACCAGCGCACAGGCAATACGCATGAAATCCACTGCAAAAAGACAGGCATACTTTCAACCGGAAATATCATGCCCGAAAGAAGCATTGTTGGCATCATCAATCCCATTCCCGAAATTAGCATGGCGGCTAACTGTTTGTCAACAATCGTCGAAATCAACAAGCCAATCGACAGCGCCACCAAAATAAACAGTAGCGATATGAAAATTAACAAAAACAAATTGCCCGCCACCGGAATCCCTAACACATACACCGACAGCAAAAGAATAGTAGCCAGGTTCACAATTGATAGCGTGAAATAAGGAGTTGTTTTTGATAAAATAATATATATCGGTTTCATAGGCGAAGCAAGCAGTATTTCCATTGTTCCCGTTTCCTTTTCGCGTACAATAGAGATGGAAGTCATCATGGCGCAAATCAACATCAGGATAAGTCCCATTACGCCGGGCACAAAATTGTAGGCGTCTTTCATTTGCGGATTGTTCAGCATCTTTATTTCGGGAATAATTTGCAAGGGCATGTTCGCTTCATTCATTATTTCCATGCCGTAACCGGAGATAATACTTGCGGCATAGTTGGTTAGCATCAAAGCCTGATTCGGGTCGGTGGCGTCGGCAATTAACTGTATAGAACTTTCGCCGGTGTGCAGCATGTTGTCATGGAAATTTTCGCTGAAAACCACAACCAAATTCGCTTTCCCTTCGCGGAATATCCGTTGAATATCACCGCTGCCTTGCAATTCCTCTACAAGCGTAAAATATTTACTTTCCTGCAATTGGTTGATAATTCCTTCTGTGGAAACATCTTTCGAGGGAACAAACACTGCCATGCGGACATTCTTTACTTCGGTGGTTATGGCAAACCCAAAAAGGATAATTTGTAAAACCGGCATGATAAGCAAAATCATAACCGTGCGTTTATCCCGAAAAATATGATAAAACTCTTTTCTGACGAATGATGAAAACTGTTTCATAGTTAGTCTGATTTTCGGGTTGCTTTTCTTGCCAATTGATAAAAAACGTTGTCCATGGTGTCTGCATGAAATTGACGCTTCAGATTTTTAGGCGTATCGAGGGCTTCAATTTTTCCGTCCACCATAATGGAAATACGATTGCAATATTCGGCTTCGTCCATATAATGCGTTGTAACAAAAACGGTAATGCCGCGTTCAGCCGCCTGATAAATCAGTTCCCAGAATTGACGGCGGGTAACAGGGTCGACGCCTCCGGTCGGTTCGTCAAGAAAGACGATTTTCGGTTCGTGGAAAATGGCAACCGAAAACGCAAGTTTTTGTTTCCAACCCAACGGAAGGGACTTTACCCGTGTGTTTTTTTCGGAAGCAAAACCAAGACTGTGAAGAATTTCATCGGTCTTACGGGCAATCTCCGGCGTTTTCATTCCGTATATCCCCGCAAAAAGACGGATATTTTCCCACACCTTCAAGTCTTCGTAAAGCGAAAACTTTTGACTCATGTAACCGATATTCTTTTTTATCTTTTCCGGTTGTCGGGCAATATCATAACCGGCAACTTCTCCGCTTCCTGAGGTCGGTTTGCTCAAGCCGCACAGCATACGCATGGCTGTTGTTTTTCCAGCGCCGTTTGCACCCAGAAAACCAAAAATCTCACCGCGCAAAACATGAAAAGAAATGTTATCAACGGCGGTAAACGAACCGAATTGTTTTGTCAAATTCTCTGTTTGAATGGCTATCAACATATTGTTTACTTTCTTAATAATTCTATAAAGCAGTCTTCGATAGACGGCATTATTTCCGTTAATTGAAAATCGAAAGATGAGAATTGAAAATCTTGTTCTTCCCCCATTCTCAAGTCTTCTTTAAATGTAACATGCAGCAGTTCGCCGAAAATATAGGCGGAGTGGACAACCGGATTGTTGCGCAATTGAATAAGTAATTGATATTTATTGTCCGATTCGACGGCATAGAGTTTGCGAGGATAAGCATTGGCAATGCTGTTGGGCGTGTCTATGATGAGAATTTTACCCTGTTGAATCAAAGCAACACGTTCGCAAAGCGAGGCTTCATCCATGTAAGGCGTCGAAACGAGAATAGTAATACCTTGTTCTTTGAGTTTTTTCAACATTGCCCAAAATTCTTTCCGTGAAACAGGGTCAACGCCTGTAGTTGGTTCGTCGAGAAACAAAACCGACGGCTTGTGAATCAATGCACACGATAAAGCCAGCTTCTGTTT
>JAISDH010000257.1 GCA_031264975.1 Bacteroidales bacterium | reverse complement strand
CTTTTACTTCTACATAATTGTAACTGCTTTCTCCTAAGGTAACTTTGCGTTTTATCGCTTCACCGTTGCTGATTACCCAGAGATCATATTCGCCAGGTCCTGTATAATAGGAGCGGTAGGCGATGCGCAATGTGTTTTCCTGTATGGCATTTATTACATACACATCAACTTTCAAACCTGATCGCAACATTTCATTACGATTATCGTCAAGTAGAACAGAGAATATGATGATTCCGTTTTGGACGGAAGGAACCACATTCCCAATTTTTCCGCGCAATTCTTTTCCCGATGCCTTTATGATTACATCGCTGCCCGCAAGTACTTTACTTCCGTAACTTTCCGATACTTCGGCTTCTATTTTATAGTGTTCAAGATCGGATACAATAGCCAGTTCTGCTCCTTCATACACTTTTGAGCCAATTTGATCGTTGACCCAGGTAAGCGTTGCGGATCGTGGGGAACGAATCTGTGCTTCCGTCATAGTTTTGTTTTTCAACGTGGCATTTTTCAAAGCAATGGAATACTCCAGCTCCGAGACTTTGTTATTAGATTCGGTAATGTGTTTTTGATTTTCATACTTACGTCTCAGTTGTTTTAAGCGCAACTGTTCCACGGCGAAATCCAGTTCTGCCTGTCTGATTTTATCCGAAGTGCCTGCTCCGATACTGTCAAGGAAACGTTCGTTTTTCAACAACACTTCCATCCGTTTGATCTGCATCTCGTCTATTTCAATTTGCATTTCAATGTCGGCCAGTTCGCTTTGTGAAATGATTTTTGCCTGTTCAAATTTATATTGTCTCATCTTTAATTCGTTATCCTGCGTTTCTATTTCAGCATGAATATTTGTTAAATCCAATTTCATGATAACATCATTTTCTACTATTTTATCTCCTGCTTTTTTATATACTTCCATAATTTTGGTAGAAACTGGAGAGATAATTCTTTCTTCCGATAGAGGAATGATTTTGCCCGTGGCGGGAATGGATACTTCTATTGTTCCCTTATCGACTGTCGATATATAAACGTCGTTGTTAGATATGCCCGACTGTAACAGGCGTACAAGGAATGTAAAGACAACAATGATTATGATTGCAGTTATGGATATTACGCTTGCTAATTTTATCCTACGCTGTCGGATGATTTTGGGGTCTATTTTTCTGTCCATGACGATACTTATTTATTTATTTCTGTCGAATGTTTCACATCTGTATGGTTTATAAAGTCAAAAAGGGTGATTTGGCGGAGGTTATAATAGCACAGCCACGAGAGATACAGTTCGTTGATGTATTTTCGTTTAGCATTGTCGCGTTCTACCTGCGCAGAATTGATGTCCAGCACATTAATAGTTCCCATCACAAAAGTTTGGAATGCTGTTCCATACCGTAACTGCGCAATAGAATCTGCATGATGTGCGAGATTTACCTGCCTGGACTGGTCGCGAAACTGGGAAACTAAAAGTATGATATTCTGTTCAAAATTCAACTGTATTTGTTCCGTTTGCCGTGTCACCACTTCCTTTTCCGATTCGGCCAGTTTTACGCCACCTTTGCCTCTGCCCCAGTCCAAAATAGGTATCCTGATTCCAAAACTGACCACTTCACGGGAGCTCAGGCGCCGGTACGAATCCGGCAAGGTCAGATCGCTACCTGTGTTTCCTATCGAGGCATATATATCTGCCCTAAATCCGCGATCGGCTTCAGCCCTGTCTATTCGCATCCGCGCTTCCATGATCCGGCGGTTAAGGTTGTGCGTAATCGGATTGTTTTTGATAGCCAGCTCCATGACATACTTTGCTGTAATATCCGAATGAAGAAACTCTTTCGGCATAACGGGAATAAATGTATCATCGTTTTTCATGCGCAAATAATTGCGAAGCGACAGCATCTTGCTGTCATACGTTTGCATCACGGAAATAACGTTTGACTCGGTATTTACCCAATTCAGTTCCAGTTGATACATTTCGTTTTGCGAAATCAGTCCGAGACTTCTTTTGCCTTTTGCGATATCAAATAATTTCACGGCATTGTCGAAATTGATGTTGGCAATGTCCAGATTCACTTTCGCCAGCAACAAATCGAAATAATAATTAATGACATTCATGTAAACGGATTCCATGTCCACCTGATACTGTTTCAAAGCCTCCTTGTATCGTTCCGGCTCAATACGCATGGACCACTTCAATGTTTTGGCGTGAAACAGCGGCTGTTGCAAGGTAATTGCAAAAGGGACGCTCAGATACCCCGTCGTTTTGTTATCTAACTGATCAATACGCTGCAGTTGCGACTGGACGGTAAAAGCGCCTCCGGTAAACGGAATATTTTGCTGCAGGGACAGCGAAAGACTTTCTCCCAGCATATTGTTTTTAACAAATCCATACGAACCGTCTTCTTTCTGATACGTGCTTAATGAGCGATTCAGGCTGGGCAAGGTACCGTCAAGTACTACATTCGGCAACAATTCGGACTTGTAATTCCGGTATTGCCAGAACGCATTCAAAAAGACGTTCTTGGCAATGGAAGCGTCCAGCGATTGATGTTCCGCCAACATAAAAGCCTCTTCCAACGTCAGTAAACGTTCCTGCGCCCGAACGCTCAACAGACTCAAAAAGCACAGAAGGGTCGACAATATTCTATATTTCATGGAATAAATTGTTTTACAATAGTTGAACTGTGATACCATGTTTTAAATCTTACTTTATATGAATGATCAATATTTTTTTCTCTCCGAATGAACAGTTTATCAATTTCTTCGGAATCAATCACACGGTCAATTACTTGTTTTGAAAGAGAATTGGCCTGTAAAAATACGAATTGTTTCAAATAAACGATACTTTGTTCAAAATTATATTGGACCGCTTCGATCTGGCTCAGATAATAATGGGGATAAATCAGATTCGGTAACAGCAAAATAGATTTTTCAAGACAGGATTTGGCTTCTTTCTCAAGACCTAACGACAAGAAGACTTTTCCGCTTTTGGCAAGAAAAATCGGATCGACGGAAACTTCTTCATTTGAGATATCTTGTAGCAATATACTGTTTAATGACTGTTGCATAGCGTTAGCATCTTTTGAAAAGATTTCTTTCAGATACGTACCGTCTAATAAGTCGGGCGCCAATTTCACAGCCTGCACCAAATACGGAAATGCTTTTTCCTGTTGCCCGTTCCGGTATAACATATCAAAAACGCTTAACTGATAAAGGCTTTTATTCGGAAACTTTTGCGCGAGTTCCGTCAATATCGTTAATGCGGCTTCATGCTTCCCTCTTTTACGCAAAATTGATGCCTGATAATATGTGAGCATGACGTCGTTCGGGTTTTTCTGCGCCGCTTTTTGCAGATAATTTTCAGCATGATTCAGATACTCCGTTTTCTTCGTTTCCCGGTACAATTCGTCACAGACAAGAAACCGGTTAATCAGATAAGGCGTTCGTTCCGATGTTTTTAAAATATACGCTTTCGCTTTTTCCGGACGACCGGCTTCCATTTCCGACAATGCCTGACGGTTATTTCGCTCTTCCCGCATATAATAAATGGAAAAAGCGGAAATTAAAAGGCTGGAAATTAGCGCTACGACAGGGAAATACAGTCGGTATGCTGAAGCTTTCGAAATTTTTTCCGTTGGCTGTTTATATTGAAAAACAGCCAAAGCGGTAAAAATAGACAGTTGGAATCCGACATTTTCCAGCAATACGGGAAAAGTAGCTTCCCTGATTAAAACCGCTGTCAGCAAGATCAATAATATCATAGCTATCGGCAATTCTTTCCGTTTACGAAACAGCGCTGCAAATACAAAAAGAAATAAAGACGCCCACAAAATCAATCCGATTATGCCCTGTTCTACTAATAACTGCGCATACCCGTTGGGAGCGAAACTGGTAAAACCGACGTCATCATCTTCATATCTGTATGCATTGATTACCTGCTGATAAGTACCTGCGCCCGTACCTGTCAAAGGCGATTTTTTAAACAGTTCGTACGAAGACGACATGGCGCCCATCCGTCCGGCAATGCTGCGCTGCTGTGACAGAGATTTATTGAATTGTAAGATTTTGATAACATCCTGCCGATGTGCAAATCCGGTAATGAGTAATGAAAAAGCCAGCGTAACAAATATCCAAATTTTTCGCGTCCGGTCAATTGCGGAAAAAATCAGAAAAAAACTATAAGCAAGCAATAAAAAGGCAAATGCCATGTACACTCCTCGCGAAAAGGATGCTGTTATGTTCCATACCAGCAAACCCAGCAAAAAAATTAAGAAAACAAATCGTGTTTTTCCCAGCCGACATAAATGTAATGCAAGCAAAACAATACCGGTAAACATGATTAACAAACTGCCCCATACATTGCTCAGATATCCCAGCGGTCTATATAAATGCCTAAAATCATACAGACCGGTAAATTCCACATAAATACAAGCCGAACGAAACAGCAAAAAAGTAATCAAAGCTACAGCGCAGGTTACGAAAATAAGGACGCAGACAACAAACAAAAACTTTTCAACTTTCGAAGCGTTATTCAAACTTATGCGAAGCAGGAAATAAAAAATAATACTGAAAGTAAGCGTTTTGACAGAGAAAAAACCGGATATCGGTTCTATTGAAAAGAACAGGTTTACGATTTGAAATCCCCATAAAATAAGTATCAATCTGTCTGTTTTTGAAAATCGAAACTCGCTTTTTCTCCATTTCCACAGCAGGAACAAAGTTGACAAAATGCCGCACACAAATAACGGATCATTTATTTTACACCATCCGATAAACACAACCCCTCCTAGGAACACTATGTCAAACCAATCGGCAGGCAACTTTTTCGTGTCATTGTTCTGCATATTTTTCTTGGATAGTTGCTTTTTTGTTTTTAATGAATTTACTCAAAATCGGCTTGAACATTCGTATCAGCATATAAACTATCAACGTCATAAAAAGCAAATGAACGAAAATAGACTGTATCAAACCGAAACTAATTGACTGTCCGCTCGACAGCCGGTAAATCAATTGTTCCAACAATGGCGGAAATGAGGTATAAAAACGATATATAAATGCCGGAATCAAATAGAAAAAATAAAATCCGAAAAAAAGATTAACAATTATCGTATAAACAATCAAAGCCATTCTTTCCCTGACTTTTATTTGTTTTAAAAAAGGTACTCTACCTGTTTCCCGTTTCAATAATTTCTTAAAAAAATGCACTATCAGTTTTGTTGATTTTTTTCTTAAATTGGGAACGCCCAATAAATCGGATACAATCCAATAACCGTCGAATTTGAAAAAGGGATTGAGCGTAACCAGCAGGCTTACATTTACGGTAAGCAAAAACCATTTAATAGTATGATTGTAGGTAAATAAATAAATCAAAAAAAAAGGAATCAGTACAATTAACTGAAAATATACTCCTGCCATATTTACAACGATTCGTTCTTTCCGTTTCAGTTTCCATGTTTCTGACACATCGGTATAAAAAACCGGAAATGTCAAGTAAAGCCCGAAACCTATCCCTCCGTGTTTCACATTGAAATACCTACAAGCTGATGCATGCCCCAATTCGTGTATGAACGACGACAGCAACAATAATAATAAAACACCAAATATGATGTATACATTCACATCGCCAAAATGGATCAACATAGTGGTATTAGCTATAAACCAGCAATCTAAAGTAATAATACACAACAGCAATCCGAAGATAACATATTTATGAAAAACGAATTTCAAAACATCAGAAAATTTTTCAATCGTTGATTGAGACAGCAACTCCAACTTGAATAAAAACGGATGTTTTTGTTGTGTTTGGGGGGCATTCAGTATGGGAATAATACAGCGCTCAACGATTTTTTCCAAATGGGATTCACTATATTGCTTGCCATAGGGACTTCTGTATTTTTTCGCTACCTCCGTCAGTGTTTCAGAATCCTGCATTACAATAATTAAGCACGCAACAGATTCGCTAATCTCAAAATGCCGCCCTTCATAACCAGCTATGTATTGCTGAGTTTTATCTGATGTAGCGAATTGCTGAACCTCTATTTGCGATATGTTGGAATCAATCATTTTATTATTGTATTTTTCCGTCCAGCAAACGAACGATCCGATGCGTTTGCTGGGCTATGCGCTCGTCGTGCGTTACCATAACGATCGTAGTTCCCTCTTTATTCAGGGTCAGCAAGAGTTCCAAAATTTCTATGCCCATCTTGCTATCCAAATTTCCCGTAGGCTCATCTGCCAAAATAACTTCCGGTTTGCTCACTAATGCACGGGCAATTGCCACACGCTGACATTGGCCACCAGAGAGTTGTGTAGGGAAATGCTTTAACCGATGCGAGAGTTCTACTTTCTCCAGCACTTCCAGCACTCGTTGCCGCTGCTCTTTTGTGGAAATATTTTTTCCGTACAGCATTGGCAGTTCCACATTGTCAAACACGTTCAACGCCGGAATCAAGTGAAAACTCTGAAATATAAAGCCAAGCGTTTGATTCCGAAAATGAGCCAATTGTTTGTCCTTCATGCCGGAAACAGCCGTATCATTGATTAGCAGTGCTCCTTCCGTGGGCTGATCCAGTAATCCCATAATATTGAGCAACGTAGATTTGCCGCAGCCCGATGGTCCCATAATGGATACAAACTCGCCCTGCGCAACCTGCAAATTTATTCGATCCAAAGCAGTCGTTTCAACTTCCTTAGTCCGGAATATCTTCGTGATATTTTCTATTTTAATCATATTTTTATTCTATTGAATATTCGTAATTTTTATTTGTAATGAGTTATTCATACTGTAATGCTTCTGCCGGATTGACCCGCGATACTTTCCATGCCGGATACCACGCACTGACAATAGCAAACAGCAGCATGACGAATATAGTGATACTTACAGCTATTACATGAACAGCATTGTATTCATAAATGAAAAGTGACAGTGCCAAAGCAGGAAGAATCGCCATACATGTAATCAGCAAACTTTCCCCGATAACAATGCCTATTAATTTGCTTTTTGTGGAACCCAATGCGATGCGAAGAGCATATTCCTTCATGCGTTTTTGAGACATCATCCAATACAGTCCGAAGGTGCCGATAAAGGCAAAGATAAAAAGAAACAGCGTAGGAATACCTTGCAAAATAACCGACAAAACAGATTGAGATGTCCACATACTCTTCAATGATGGCATATAGTTCAGAAATGGTTCCATACTTTCGTAAGGAATCAAACGTTGGAATTCTTTGGAAAAGGCTTCAATAAACTCTCTTTCCATTCCAGTCTCTATTTTTACCATATTTTCAAAAGGCATGCCTCCCATCGCAAATGACGGTATCACTATGGCTATCGGCGAAGGCTCAAAAGGCACTTGTTTCAATCCTGCAGCGACTCCTGTCACTGTAAAAAATCTGGAACCGAATGGTATCTTTTTCCCTACAGATGTCGTCCAACCTGCCTTGGAGGCAAATTGACGAGTAATAACGACCGGTAGCGAACCGTCTGGCAATGCACGATTTTCAAACCAGGTGCCTTCTTCCATTTCCACATTCAAAACCGAGGCGCCGAATTCGTCGGAAAACTTGTATATTGCCATAAAACGTTTATCGTCAATTCTAATGGAATCAGAAGGAACTTGACTCGCATACAATTCATTATCTCTCTGATAAGGTGCCAGATTGAAACCGCGTGTTATTGTTTTTACATAAGGTAGCTTCTTCATATTTTCAAGAAGGATATTCATACTCTTCAATGAATTGCCCATTTCTTCCTGTGTAGCGCTATTCCCAGATAAATATCCTACAACAAACGTGTTTTCGACATTCAG
Organism: Bacteroidales bacterium; assembly: GCA_031264975.1. Classification (GTDB taxonomy): domain Bacteria; phylum Bacteroidota; class Bacteroidia; order Bacteroidales; family WCHB1-69; genus JAIROC01. Next base: position 3,670 of record JAISDH010000257.1, on the reverse strand, counting down.
CATTCCGGGTGTTTTATACTTTTTGTATGATTCCAACACCGAAACGGCAGACAACATCAGAATAATCGTAACTAAAACCTGTTCCATGAAAATCCAGTAATAATTACGCTTTTGATTCCATATTATTTTCAGTATATGTTTCATTTTGAATCTCCTTTTAGTATGTATGCAATATTACGTTTAGAAATTAGGTATGCTGGCAGTCCACCCGATAAAAGCGAAAAGACAAGCATTGTCGGCAATACGCCTATAAAGATGACCACATAGTCGATATGTCCCACTAAAGACAGATTCTCCATTGTAGAATCACCCATAATTAGTTGCTGTACTATCTCAATGACGGGGACGGCTAAAAGCGAACCTGCAATCGAACCGGCAACAACCAGCAGTAAGTTTTCCGACATGATTTGTAGAAAAGACGACAAACGACCAGCACCGAAAGCTCTCCGTATGGCGATTTCTTCTGCACGATTATTCGTATGGGCATTACCCAGTAGTAATATATTGAGCGCAGGAATCAGCAAGAATAAAAACAGCGCTATCATACCGCCATATTGAAACAAGTCTCTTTCTTTAGTTGCCAACGACTCTTTCAGAGTTTTCACTTTTTGAAGAGAAAAATCTACCTTAATATCTTTATTCTCAAAATAATAATTCACGCTTCTGAATACGTTTTCCTTGGCATCATGCATGGACATAGACGAAGGTACAAGCACATCTACTATGTATTTATAAGTCTTATTAGGGATAAATTTGTCAAATACGTAGGGCACCCATACGGTACACTGCTCTTCTGTCGGCGAAGAATAATACGAAATATTTTTCACAATGCCACCCACTTCATACTCTTTACCCTGAAATGTGATTTTCTTTCCAATTCCGTTTTTTGTATTAAAATAAGCCTGCGACATACTTTCCGTAATAACCACTACCGGTTTCCGGTTGATACATTCCTCTTTGGTGAACGGGTTACCGTAAAGAAAATCAAAATCGTATATTTTCCAGAAATCGGCATTTACAAACCCGGTAAGCGTAGAGTGCAATCGTTCATTAGCTCTTATACTGATATAGTTATAATGATATAATGATATATTGTCAAACTTTTTCAAATTCTCCATAAGAACGCTTACCCCTGTAACATGTATTTCTGCTCTGATCTCTTTTCCTTTTATATCCTGAAAAGCGTCCAACCGTATAATTCTATCGGCGTTACTCATGGGAGGATAGTTACTGGCAAATATATATATTAATTGCAATACAAGCACAACAAAAATAAACGTCAAAACTGTGCCTAAAAAGCAAAAAATAGCATATCCTTTATTGTGTAAAGTATTGTACCATGCAGTTTTTAAATATTGAATAATAATTTTCATACAATAAAAAAATTAATCAAAAAAAAGGATGGGGACACATACATAAATGTGTTTTTCCCCTCCAAATTAATTACCAATGAACACCAACACATAATTCAGAACATCCCCAAAGATCACAATCAATACCAACACATCCATCCAGTGAAAATTGCGAACTGAAAATGTCCATCAAACCACCTACAGCCAATGGGTCAGTTTCCAACCTTGATTCAAGTTCTTGTACAAAAAACTCATCATACAAATTTTCATTTAAAGATTTTAATTCCATAAAATATAAATATTTATTGCTCCAAAAATTAACAAAATATAGCGAGGAGCAAGTTTCGCTAATATTCGTTTTATTTAAGACGTTATTTTATTTTTATATAATTTTTGATAAACCAAATTAACCGCATATTCAAACGTATGAGAAAAAGAATTACAAAATCCTGCACCGAATTTGCCGTCTTGAACTACCCTGCGAGCAATACATCCCCCTTTGCAGAAAAAAACATATTCACAATTAATGCATTTTTCAGAATTTGCCACATTCTGATTGTGCCATAAATCCAACATATTTGTCCACTGAATGGTATCGTTTATGTAATTTCCAATAACCATATTCCGATTACCAACATCTTCCCAACAACTATATATTTCTCCAAAAGGATCTAAAATATACATTCCATATTGTGCAGAACAATATACAGACGAAAAATCAACCAATTTTTTATCTATTACTGCTTTATATAAATTCTGTGCCAGATAGGTAACTCCACATTGGTATTTGAGATCTATATTTTTATGTCGTTGCTCAAACTCTGTCTGACTCATAAAATGGATATTACTTTTTTGAGTCTGATAGTGATTAAATATCGGTGCTGAATATATAGATAATTTCGGATAATTGAAATAACCTAATTTGTTAAAGATTTGTTCCAGCAATTCAATATCGTCAAAATTAGTAGCATCTGTATTTACCCGTATTTTGATATTGATTTCTTTTTTAATAGCCAATCCAATATTTGCCACAATTTGATCAAAGGATTGTCCTGTCTGAAAATGCATTCTTCGCTTATCATGATGTTCTTTAGTTCCGTCTATAGTGATCTGTAATGTATTAATTTTATTAGGACTTAACAAATGGATGAATTTATCCAAATCATATCCGTTAGTAACAGCCATAAATTTATAACCAGACTCTATACCTTTATTTACAATATATTCCACGATTTCTTTATTTGCTCCGAGTAAGGGTTCTCCTCCATACAGAGTAATCCATTGTGAATACAATCTTTTGTCATTTACAATAGATGTAATAGTCCGATATGCCTTATCCACCATATCTTTTGTAAAGACTTTTTTAGACCATTGACGACTGTTTTTCAATACATTTTTTTCATAACAATATGAACACCGGAAATTACAATCGTATGCTACAAGAAAAAGGAAATTCTTGTGTAGGATTTTATTTTTCTGATGTAATAAATTCGCCAATTTTCGCACATGTGCGATTTCTTCTTCCTCTGTTTTTCCCGTCAAATATCCTCTTGCCTTCAACGCATTGAACGTAGATTCCGACACCTTGGTATCTCTGCTATCCGGATTATTCACGTTATCCAGATACTTAACTACATTTTCGCTAACAACATCTATGGCTCCAGTATATCCATGAAGTAACATATATTTGTCTTCTTCAGCTTCCAATTTGACACTAATCGTATAAGAAGATTTTCGTAAGTTCCCCGAAACTACTTCTGAAAGGTCTGTAGCACCTAACGACATTTGATTATTTTCATAAAAAGTTCCCATATTTTATTATTTCTATATTTCTACATATTTAATATTCATCTCATTAACTAAATTTTCATCATGAATTATGGCATCAAAGGTAATGCATATTTTCATAATCTAACGTTAAATTATCTTAAATAACGTTAAATTATCTTAAAATTTAATGAGAAAAATCAGTTGTAACGCTCTTTGCATGATATTTCGTTGTTTCTCAATTACATGGGATGTGCATTTATGGACATACACCAGACATCATTATCCGTCCAAATAGAAAGATGATAAAAACGAAAGAAGGCGTCTGAAAAACAGACGCCTTCCTTTTACAAAAAATCATACTATTAGAACTACCTGTTTGTCCAGCCCGGATTTTGAGCCATCGGGACGTCCTTGTTGACGTCTATTATTGACTGCGGGATAGGCCACAGATTGTAGTTAAACGACAGGCTGGTAACCGTTTCCGGCCAGAATGCACATTTCTTGATACGGTCTACCGCAACAGTACCGCCCATGCGCAGCAGGGTATT
>JAISDH010000246.1 GCA_031264975.1 Bacteroidales bacterium | reverse complement strand
CCTCGCAATGACGGATAAGCAATGGGCGTAATGTCAGACGGTTATCCGTCATTGCGAGGAACGAAGCAATCCAGAGTTTTTATAATCTGTTATATCTTGTTTATTTCGCATACCTAAGCCGATTTCAGTAATTGAATCCAAATGTCCATAATGGCAACACATTTTGATACCCAAATTCGATATCATCTTTCACAATAAAGGCTTTGGACATGCCGGAGATTTGCTTTTGTCCTTTGTTTTTTCCACCAACTTCGAAAGTACAGTCCCCAATTACAAAATCTGCACTGTCCGAAGAATAAACAATATTATTAACAGACATTTGATTGCAGAAAAATGTTTCGCGCACGTTACCGGTATTGGCAGAATCATTAGCCAAAATGTATATCAAATTCGGATTGTCAAGATATATCTTTTCTATTTTCCCCAAAACCCGTATTCCTCCGGTATTGTTTTTCAATTGCATTATTAATCCGGCTTTTTCCATGTAATGAAAATAATCGCCGACAGAATTGCGGTGTACGCCTGTCATCTCCGCTATTTTATTGAGATTGGGTTTAAACGGAACGCTTTGAGCTATAATATACAACAGCTGTTTCAATTTTCGAGCTGTTGCAATATTCATGTGGGCATAAACCGGAATATCAATCTCAAGCGATTGATTCAGGATATTTTGCAGTCGCCGTTCAAATCCCGGCTCATGGTAAAACGGATAAAATCCTGTCTGAAGGTATTTTTTAAACAGTGGCAAGGGATGTTCTACAGGTAATTGCACCTGATTGGATAAAATACTGTCCAGTGGATAAACAGGGATTTGTATGTTTTGTGACATCATTAAATATTCTCTGAACGACAAGCCCGTAAAATGATATGACAAAGCTCTGCGGCTCAAGTCGTCGCTCCCTTTGTAAATATCAAGAACGGATGAACCGGTAAATACCACCTGCATATCGGGAAAATAATCATAAAGCATTTTCAGTTCTTTGGACCAGTTGGGATATTTGTGTATTTCATCTATAAACAGATGTTTCCCTCCATGTTTGTAGAACGTTTCCGCAAAATCAAACAGTCGATTTTCGGAAAAATAAACATCGTCAACATTCACATAAATAGTTTTATCCAAATCTAAATGTAACTTAATATGCTGCAATAAAAGCGTTGTTTTACCTGTTCCCCTTGCTCCGGTGATACCGATTAAGCGAGCGTTCCAGTCTATTCTGTCGTGAAGATAACGCACAAATTTACTGTCTGTTATGAGTAATAATCGTTTATATAATTCTATCAACTTTTCCATTTTGCTGTACTGTTTGAAAATACAAAGATAGATGTTTTGCTGAATTAAATCAGCATTTTTTTGCAATTTTTGCTGAATTAAATCAGCATTTCTGCACTTCAATTACCCGTAGAGCACTAATTTCAATAGAAACAGAGCAATACGCATACCGTATCCCTTATCAATTGAAAGAATCAGGAAATTTCTTTCAATATATTTCTGATATCATATCTGTATGTTTTTTCATCTGTATTTGATACTGCGTACATAAAACCGCTGTCAAAATCTATTGTACAGTCTCTAAGTTTTCTGTCTAAAAGCAATTTACATACCGGATTCCCGTCCCAGTCGATGATATGAATTTCATAGCTGCGATATAAAATATAAATAAACCTGTCGGAGCAGGAAGGGTATCCGGAATAAAAAGTCTTCATATTTTCACCGTACTTTATATATTCATAATCAAACAAATGATCTCTTTGAGTAAGCGAAATACTTTTATCAGGATGATCAAGGTCTATAATATCAAGCTGATCTAAATCTCCGGTTGACATAACAATTTTGCTGCCGTCAGGCTTTATACAGTCACATAATACTGTCATCTTTTGATATCTGATATCTGCTGTAATGGGATAGTTATATAACTTTATTTCGTCTCTTATCTTTTTTTCTACGGGATTATACTTGAAATATGACACCGTTTCCCTGTCTCTGTCAAAAGACTTCACCCACAGAAGCGTATCGTTAACATAGAGAACTTTCTCAGGATCAGCAAAACCGTCATGCGAATATTTTATTGTGCTTTTTATTGACGCCTGCCTGTCATTTACGCTTTCAGGTATATCTATGATTTTCAGATTCCTGTTATTTCTATCGTCTATCCACAGGTATGGAAATTTTACATGATCAAAAACTGCAGACAAAACCTCTCCGGGACCTTTACCTTTAGAAAGGAAATTTCCTATGAAATTCATGTTTTGCAAGTCATATATCTTGACACAACATTTTTGGCTGTAAATCTCCTGAATAAGGTATTGACCAAGTATCATAACTCTGGAAACGCCTATCGAGTCAATACTGCTCAAATGTTCTCCGGCAATTTTGTATTCTTTGTCGAAATGTATGGTTTTCATACTCCCTGTAACAAAGTTCTTTTTATCGGAACAGCTGTTTAAAACTGTAACGATAGATAATACTGATAACAATAATCTAATATTTTTCATTTTCTTTACTTTTAAATGTTCCTGTTAAAAAAAAATTGACTGTATATTTTTATAAATAATTCGCAAATGTAGATATAATTTTATGTATGTGCACGATTAAAATTTTTCATGTATTTTTGCATCAAAAATAAATTATGTCTGATGAAAGAAAATTGCCCGTATGGGTACGGGAAACACAAAATTGTGGAAAGTTAATGGAAAAAGGTCGATTATATCTTATCCCTGCTCCTTTAAGCGATTCCGTCGTAAGCGAGTATATTCCGTCAAAAGTGAGGGAGGTCGTCAACAGCCTCAGGTATTTTGTGGTTGAAGATTTGCGTACCGCCCGCCGCTATATATCCAAACTTAAAACAGATACGCCCATAGACGATTTGAATTTTTCGCTGTTCAACGAGCATACCGATATCAAGACGGTTTCATTGCTGCTTGATCCTGTTTTTCAAGGACACGATCTTGGCTTGCTGTCCGACGCAGGGATGCCGTGTATTGCCGACCCGGGCGAAGAATTAGTGCGGGCAGCTCATTCCAGCGACATAACAGTCATTCCTTTAGCCGGACCGTCTTCGATATTTATGGCTCTGGCAGCGTCCGGACTTTCGGGCGAAAAATTCTCATTCGAAGGATATTTGCCTGCCAAAGTTCCCGACCTGATTAAAACCCTCAGGAAACTGGAACAGCAATCAAGACAGGATAATCAAAGCAAGATATTCATCGAAACGCCGTATCGCAGCGCCAAAATATT
>JAISDH010000114.1 GCA_031264975.1 Bacteroidales bacterium | reverse complement strand
CTCACTCTAAGAGGTTCAGTTAATACTCCTCCGTCGATGATTTTTTGAGAAGCCGAGTCGCTTGGACGTATGGGAAAAATTGCTTCTGCAAGCGGTTCGGGATTATATGCAAACGAAGTTGTGTTGTAAAACATGTCCGTGCCAACGGCAACATCCTTTTCCGCTATCCGTTCTTCGAGCTGATGAACAAACAGATGCATATTGTGATTCAAAGTATCGCCCATGTAGTAGCCGTTGAATTTCATTTCTATAACTATGGAATCGAAAAACGTATTGTTTCGCAAATCCGCAATATTGCTGACGGAAGGATTTGAAATTTCGATGTACGAGCTTGCCTTTACCGTTCCCGTCAGCTTTTCGCCGGTTATAGTATTGATGTCCGTGTATTTGCCTGCAAGAATGACGCCCTGATTGTAAGTAGGCGTGGAATCTATCCTGACCGTGCTCAATTTGGCTCTGCAACTGTCAATATAAACCATTTTAAGACTTGTATCGACCCAAGCCGTGCCGATTTTGAAATAACTGTCGCTGCTGCACGATAAAATGAAAATGACCATAAACGGTACTACCAAACTTTTATTCATATTTTTACTTACTTATAATTTGATGCAAAGGTAGATGCGTGGCAGGGGCGAGGCAAATAATTATTGTGAACGGTAAAAATGTAGTGGTAAACTGCGTTGCCTGCCTATTATCAAGGCATTCGGGATTTGCTGAAAAAGTATGACCTGAAACTGCTTACCATTTCATTTAAATTCATATTCAAAAATCACAATGCGTTCTTTATCCGATTTCAGCAATTTCAGCAGTTCTTCTCTTTTGTCCAGACCGGGAGCAAATTCATACTTGTCCGAAATAAATTCCCATAAATACGCAAATTCGTAAGCTTTCGAAGTTTGATAATCGACATAATAGTAATACGGTTCACGACGTCCTTTACTTAAAACAAGATCATTTTGTGAATAGTCGTAAATTTTCGCTTCGTCTGTTTTTTTATTATACACGACCGTGTATTTTTTAAGTTTGTAATCGTATTGATATCTCAAATGAATATAGTCCTTATATTCAAAATAATTATGAATATAATATCCCCGTGTTACTCCCTTATCATATTCTTCGTATTTTATTTTTTTTGTCCAGTCTTTGGTATTTATGGTAAAATAAGGATAAATACTGTCCTTTTCAATTGCAAAAACAGTATTCATAAACAGTTCGGCATATCTTAATGGCGGTTGTTTGGACGAGAAAAAACTAAAACTTGGGTAAACACTCCCATCCCAGTCAAGATTCCATTTTTTTGAACTGATACAGTCTGTATATTTTCCTGTTTCAGGGTCAAATTCCATAAGCAGATTATCGTTTTCCTCTTTTTGACCATAATAATTGATCTTTAGATATAATTTATCATAAGCAAAGGCAATTAAGTAGGGGCTGACATCATTCTTTGGCAAATCTATCGAACTGATATATTCTCCGGTATCCAAATTATATTTAAGCGCTTTTCTTGTTCCTGTATCTAAAAGATAAATTTCTCTTCTTTCGGGGTCTATGCAAAAATCTATTATCTGTATATATTCTCCCGGACCTCGTCCTGTCTTTCCTATCTGTCGCAGGAATTTACCGTTTTTATCAAAAACAAAAAGTTTCTTGGCAATAAAAAAATCAAAAATCAAAATGTAATCATCAAAAACCTGTATATATTGTATTTCGCCAATTAAGGCGTCATCATGGTCTTCGAGAATAACAGTTCTTACATTCTTAAAAAAAGAAGATGTATAAACAGTTTCCTGATGTGTTAATTTATCAACATCTATTGTATATAATGCCACTGTTTCCGGCATATTATCCTGTCTGCTTTCACACGAAACAAAGATACAAAAGCATATAATAATTAAACTAAATTGTCCGCATATAACAAACATACTCCCCCTTATAAACTCTGAGCATAGCGCTAAAATTGTTGATATACAGTTAATAATCTTCATATTTTAAATTATTTATTATCTAAAATCTAATATTTCAAGTCGCAAAGTTAATACATTTTTTGTGCATTGTGGGCTGACGCCGAAAGGCGTCTAATCCGTTTTCATAAATCCGACTGTTTTTGTCAAAACCTGCATGTAAGTTTCGGTTTATGATGACGACTGTTGTTATGTCCTGACTAAGCGTCATTTCGCTTGTAGTTTAGGTACGAAACGGTTATTCGCAATGACGGTACACGCTAAAAACGTCATCTTATTTAGTAGCGTGTGAAAAATAAAATGGTAACTTCCCCGGACAGCGCTTACAAAAAGAGTCAAATTCAGTCGTCGCTCGAGGGGTGGAGAAATTTTTCGGGAAATGAACAGATTCCCCGAAAAATGAAAAAAAACATTCAAGAGATGAAAACCATCTCTCAAGAGATGGGAAAAAACTCTCAGGAGATAAAAAAAAACTCTCAGGAGATGAAAAAAAACATTCAGGAGATGAAAATTATCTCCCGGGAGACAGAAAAAAATTCTCGAGAGATGAAAAAAAACTCTCGGGAGATAGAAAAAAACTCTTGGGAGACGGTTTTAATCTCTCAAGCTCCAGGCGCCGTTTGTTCAGGATTTTTTCCTTCGTATTATGTGAAAACAAGTAATTCTTTATTATTAACTTATTAAAAATATAAGTATTATGTATTTATCAAACGAAATGTGAACGTTAATTGTACCATCTTATTTTTTACACATTACTTATACATACTTCCATAATCTGTACTTTTTCCAATATCCAATATTAATTGTCCTCCGGAACGCCTTTAATTGCCTCGGGACACCCCTTTGATGCCTTCCGGACGCCCCTTTGATGCCTTTCGAACACCCCTTTGATGCCTTTCGGACGCCCCTTTGATGCCTTTCGGACACCCCTTTGATGCCTTTCGAACGCCCCTTTGATACCTTCCGAACGCCTTTGAATATCGTGTTCGCAAAAAATTTTGTATTCATATTAAATTTTTTTTTCCTATCTTTGCGGCTTATTTTTTAAAAAAAAATGTAATAAATATAATTATGGAAATCACACATATTGAACACATTGGGATTGCG
>JAISDH010000088.1 GCA_031264975.1 Bacteroidales bacterium | reverse complement strand
AACTTTAAAACGGGAGATATCATCCCCATCCCCATCATTGAAGACACAAACATATCCCTCACCAAACGCGAATTGGAAGTGCTCGAAATGGTAGATAAAGGAATGATGAGCAAAGAAATCTCAACCAAGCTATTCATCAGCATCCACACCGTAAACAGACATCGCCAGAATATTCTGGAAAAGATGAAAGTAGATACCCTGACCGAAGCCATCAACTACGCCCAAAAATTAGGATTATTGACGTGATGGAAAATAGTTAAAGAAATAAAGTTTTTTTTGAGTATAACTTCCATAAAATCAAGAAAATTCATATTTTTGTAATTAGAAACACGGAAAATAATATGATTATGAAATAATTCAGCGTATAATACACATATTTTAAATATTGGAAAAAGCGTCTAGCTTTTATTCTGGTTCTTGAAACTTCGACAATTTCAAATCCACTAAGAGTAAAGCGAAGATGCTCACGTCAAACGGCGTGGGCTTTACTCGTTTATTTGGTGGATAGGTAGTCGAAGACCTCAAGAACAGATAATACAGTAATTGTCCACGCTTTTTATATGCGTTTTATTAAACAGAACAGATAGAATATAATGTAGTAACAGGCCATAAACAACATAGTATATGAGTAATCATGCAACCAAGAAAAAGACATTATTCGGAACTCCCGAACAAAAGGGTAATGTAACGATTTATCCAGCAGTCCCTGCTGAGATATTAAAAACCGCACGTGAGCACAAGACTCGTGCAGCTGCATATGTGCGTGTTTCTACTGATTCAACAGGCCAGGAAGGTTCTTTAATATTACAAAAAGAATATTATGAGAATTATATCAAAAATAATCCGGAATACGAGTTTATCGGTATATATGAAGATGATGGAATTACTGCAACTAGTGTTGAAAAGAGGAAAGGATTTTTGAGGCTGATAGAAGATTGTAAAACCGGGAAGATCGACCTTGTATTGACAAAAAGTATCTCCCGGTTTGCAAGAAATCTAGGCGACTTATTGTATTATGTAAATATGCTGAATTCTCTTAAGCCGCCGGTTGAAATTTATTTTGAAGCAGATAGAATATCAACCTCTGGTACATCTGGAGAAATACTCATCACGATTCTTGGTTTATTAGCTCAGGAGGAATCTCGCCTTAAGAGTGAAGCCATAACTTGGGCTGTGGATAATCTCTTTGCGCAAGGGAAGTATTATGTGTTTCCTATTCTCGGCTTCGATAAAGAAAAAGGACGCGATAGTCCTCTTATTATAAATGAAGAAGAAGCTAAAACCGTAAGGCTTTGTTACGCTCTAACTGCTATGGGATATTCATTCTCTGATATAGCTAAAACTATGAATTCTCTCGGACTTAAAAGCAAACTGGGTAATGTGAATTGGAAAACAAATGGAGTAATCGCCTTGCTTTCCAATGAAAAAAATGCCGGCGATTTAAGGGCTAGAAAAACGATAACAAGAAGTTATAAAACTCAGAAATCTAAGAAGAACGAAGGAGAAAAATCGCAATATTATGTGAAGGAACATCATGAAGCAATTGTACCACCATTAGCCTATAACGTTGCACTGAGAATAATAAAAAACAGGAGGGGTAATACAGATGGTATCCCATACTTGAAAGCTGTTCCTGAAGGTGTACTCAAAGGTTTTGTTGTTGTAAACAAAAACGTGCGAGGATATACATTGAGTGACTATATGGAAGCATCACACTCAGCCTATGAGAAGGAGAACTCAGAAATCAGTATTTTGGCTGATAAAGCAAGTATATTCGATTTAAGGACTTATGACATTGTTTCAACTTTCTCATTTGATAACCGTTCAAAACCTGCTTGTACAATAAAAGATGGTAAGATTACTTTTAATGCTGCTTGCAAAAAAGTACTTCAAACAGAAAAAGCAGAGATATTATTTCATCCATCGAAAGCCATTCTGGCTCTTCGCTCATCAGTCAACAAGGTTTCTTCCGAACATACTAATGATATCTGTATTACAAAGCCAATACACCACTCTCACTTTATTTCCATCGCATTGGAGTCTGCAGATATTAAATCAGGATACCGATATCGTATATATGGGACAAAACGGACAAAAAAGGATGAGAGTATTATGCTCTTTGATTTGCGAAATGCTGAAATAGTACCCCCTAAAAAAGACATTTACATATTGCCGGACAAATATAGCACTCGTTATGGAGATAGTTATTATGAGAATGTGGTTGCTTGCGGACTACATAAAATTGACATTGAAGGTCTTTGGCAAGCATTGCATGAAAGCAGACCGGCAGACTCACTTGCCGGACAAATAGTTGAGCTTACAGAGTTTTGTCAGAAAAGCTTGGCAGAATTTAATTTTTTGGACGACGTAAACAATGAATAATATGCAGAAAGAGATTATGTTTAGTTCAGATGACGGCAAAGCCGGAACTGAAAATAAAGAAGTAGGGATTAAGTCTCCGGAAATCTATACTAAGCCCATTCGGGACGGTAAGATTTCTTATATTGAACGAGAAGTAGACAAGTTTGATTTTAATGGTTTCGAAGTTGTACGCCGGGAGTTATTTTCTAAAATGAACTGTCCGGCAGTAACGTTGAAGTATGGTTCAGTTAATTTTAATGTTTGTGCAATACGAAAACTTAATGAATGTAAATTTATCCAGATTTTGATAAACCCGGAAAAAAAGTTAATGATTGCCAAGCCATGTGAGGAAGATGAAAAAAACTCAGTACAATGGAGTAAGATGAATAAATATGGTAAGGCAGAGCCAAGAAAAATTACGGGTAGAGTTTTTACCGCACAACTTTATAATGATCTGAAATGGAATTTCAATAATACTATCAAGGTATTGGGGACATTGCTTACAAGTAAAGGTGAAAAACTATTTATTTTCGAGCTCATCAATGCAGAAGCATATCTGAGTATATCCGCGCCAAGTCCGGATAATCCGAACCGGCGTGAACGTGTACCCTTTACGCCGCAGCATTGGCAAGGTAATTACGGACAATCATACGAGGATAGTAAAGTAGAGATAATTAAAACCTTCGAAGGGATGCCGGAAGGTTTCGTAAAAATAACACTACCGCAATTACCGTCCAGAAGGACAATAGAAGATAAAGTTGAACTAAATGAGGGTATGAAGGAGGAAACTAATGATGGAGCAATATAAAAATATATCCGATTCGGAATTAACCTACGGTAACGATTGTCCTTATATTGATATTAAGTGGGAGAAGGGGCAGATATTTATATCGAATGCAGTATTAAGGCTGATAGGTAAGCCGGGCGGAATACGCTTTCAATGGAATGCTGTCAAATATTCATTAATAATTGAAGCTACAAGCATTGAAGATCTGGAAGGTTTTCCATTAATAGGACAAACATACACGCAACATGGCTCGTTATTTATAGGTTGTTCTACACTTGTGCGTGAAATTTGGTCGGTAATTGACTGGAATGAGGCGCTGCGTTACCGGATAGTGGCAAAATACAACGAACAGTCGAATGTGGCAATATTCGAATTGAAAGATGCAGTCGCTTCCGAAATTCCTAGAAATATTCGCGGCGGCAGACCAAGGAGGTCTAAAACGAATCACTAATGTCCACTAAAAAATTAAACTTTTGCTTTGAATATTGATACTGTTATCGCTCAAAAGCAATATTAAAGAAGTACAAGTAATCAATCGACTGAAATAAATAATTGCTTTTGTATTATTTATGATTTCGAAAGACCAAATAAAAGAATTACTGTTAGATATTGAGAACGAGCGTACCGAACGAACAATATCTACAAACGATACTGATAAATTTGCTAAAGCCGTTTGTTCATTCGCCAATGATTTGACAAACAAAAAGTTGCCCGGCTATCTTATGGTTGGAGCGTATGGCAATGGCACACTAAACGGGCTAAAAGTAACGGACGAGATTTTAAGAAATTTAGCCGGATTGCGTGCTGATGGAAATATACAACCCAAGCCTGCCTTAATGGTTGAGAAAGTATCTTTCCCTGAAGGAGATGTCGCAGTGGTTGAAGTTCAGCCAAGCAAAGTTACGCCTGTAAGGTATAAAGGAACAATCTATGTTCGTATTGGACCAAGAAAAAGCGAAGCCAATGAAGAGGAAGAACGGATACTTCGAGAAAAAAGTGAAGTAAAATCACCTACATTCGACACTACGCCTTGTTTGCACAGCACGATTGATGATTTGGACTTAGATTTGTTTAGGACAGAATACCTTCCCAAAATGGTAAATTCCGACACGCTAAAAGCTTATAAACGAGATATTAAACAGCAATTAGCGTCGTTAACCCTTTTTGATATAGTTTCGGGTTGCCCGACAGTAGCCGGAATCTTATTAATTGGTAAGGATCCGAAACATATTCTTTTTGGGTCATACATACAGTATGTTGAATTGGCAGGAAAGAAAATAACATCTAAAGTGATAAATGAAAGACAGTTTCCCGGGAATCTAATTACAATGCTACGGGAAATAGACTACTTTATCAAATACACCATCCAGAAGCAACGCCCTGTGTTTGTTACAGTTCTACGAGAAGAGATGAGAATCAATTATCCATACG
>JAISDH010000085.1 GCA_031264975.1 Bacteroidales bacterium | reverse complement strand
TACAATTTTTCCTGTTTTCATATCATAATTTTTTCCTGCGCACAGTATCATTTTCCTTTTCGGCATAGCGATGAGAAATGCGTAAGAAAAAACAATCTCTAAATTGATAGTCTGTCATTCGATATAAAGAAAAGGAACCTGTATTTTCTATCGAAAGTCCATTTATTGAAAATTATTTTGGAATGAATACAATTGTTACGCTACTTTATCGTTTTGTTGACAATAAATTTATTGTTCATGTGTAAGGAACAACTAATCTTAGGGTATTTGAATGAAATAAAATATAATATTCGGTAAAATAAATTCTGTATAATTGAATGATAATCAAAAATTTATTGTGTGCGTTTTTTCCCCTTTGTAAAAATATTACATAGCAAGATAAAAATATGAGGAAAGCAATAGATAATTTTTGTACTTTTGCCGTATAATCTTTGATAATAAAAATAGTATGGTAGATTCTTTAAAAATTATACGAAAAGGATTTGGTATATTTTCACTTATAGTGTTATTTATATCTATTCAAACGTTAGAAAACAGTGCGTTAGCGCAGTCAAATAGAAGAGGGAAAAAAAACAATTTCTCCAATGTTGGGAAACATTTTACTTATATTCGTCACGGATTGACGTTTCATTTGGGAGGCGGTATTTCCGCCAGACTTAAACAGTCGGTCAGCGCAGTTCCCATGATAGGATTGGGTTATGTTGCAAGTCAATACTACGGAGTAGGTAATAGATTTATGCAACAAAGTGTTACTTATCAATTCGGAATAGGATTAGGCGGTAGCGGATTCCAAACACATAATGTTACAGGTACATTCCACTGCAGTTATATCGGTGGATTGGATTTAAATCCATTTGTGTACGGAATAGCGCTTCATTATCTTTATGCAACTCCGGAAGTATCCAAAGGTACGGCTTATTCTAACTTTTACGTCCGCCCTGAAATAGGAATTGCCTTTCCTGCGCAGTATTCCGACCGTACAAAAAGCATTCAACGCGTAACTGCGATGATAACTTACGGGTTTAATATAAGAACATTCTATAATTACAACCCGGATATGGAAGCGAAAAAGGAAGAATATAAAGATACAGACCCTAAAGATATCAAATATCCATGGGCAGCCATGAATCATCACGTTGTTACGATAAGGTTAAATATTAATCTTGGAAATATACAGGAAATGAGACGGTAAATAATCATGCGAAATAAATAAAGAATAAATATCAAAAGAATAAAACAATTTAAAACTTAACCTAATGAAAGATTTCTTCAAAATGTTTTTAGCAACTGTGCTTGGCATCATCGTAACGCCGATAATATTACTTTTTATCTTCATCATTATTGGGACAATAACGTTATCTAAAGACAAAGCGCCAACAATTAATCCCAAGTCTGTATTGCAACTTGATTTGGACACTGAAATATCCGAACGGGTTGCGGATAATCCCTTTGAAAAACTGATGTCTCCGAGTTTTTTTGATGTTTCTTCTATCGGATTAAATACGGTGGCGGCTATGCTCAAACAAGCGAAAGAAGATGATAATATTGAAGGCGTTTATTTGGACGTATCTCATGTGTCCGCTTCTCTTGCAACCGTAGAAGAATTGCGTAATTGTCTCCTTGATTTTAAAGAATCGGGGAAATTTATATACTCTTACTCCGAATCATTATCGCAGTTGTCTTATTATTTAGTTTCCGTATCGGATAAGATATTCGTACATCCGCAAGGACTGATAGATATGCGAGGATTAGCGTCTGAGGTAATGTTTTTTAAAGGATTGCTCGATAAAGTAGACTTAGACATGCAAATTATCCGACATGGAACATACAAAAGCGCTGTTGAACCATATATGCTTGACAAAATGAGCGAAGCAAATAAAGAGCAACTGCAAACCTGTTTAGGTTCTGTGTGGAATCATATCGTTACCAATATCAGTAAAAGCCGTTCCATAGATGTGAAAACTATTAATAACAGTTGCGACAGCTTATTATTTATTAGCGATATAGAAGAAGCCGTGCAAAGAGGTTTTGTTGACCGGTTAATGTATAAGGAACAGTTTGAAACGTTTGTACGTTCCGAATTGGAACTGGATTCCCTGGAAAAAATCAATTGGGTTTCCTTGAAAGAGTATAAAAAGAAACATTCTCCGGAGAAAATAGAGAAAAATAAAATCGCCGTGATTTATGCGGTTGGGAGTATTATAGATGAAGAAGGCAATTCTCAAAGTATTGGTTCCTCTACGGCAGACGAAATTGTCAAGGCAAAGAATAACAAGAGCGTGAAAGCAATTGTGTTTCGGATTAATTCGGGTGGGGGAAGCGCTTTGGCTTCGGAATCCATTTGGAGAGAAGTTTACTTGGCTCAACAGGTAAAACCGGTGGTAGTTTCCATGAGCGATTATGCTGCTTCCGGCGGATATTATATTGCATGTGCGAGCAGTTATATTGTCGCTCATCCGTCTACCATTACCGGCTCTATCGGCGTGTTTGGCATGATTCCCAACATGGAAAAATTGTTAGCTAATAAATTGGGAATTACTGTAGACCGCGTTAAAACGAACAGTCATTCGGATGCAATATCTATCACTCGGAGTTTAGACGGTTACGAAAGGGCTGTTCTCCAAAAGACGGTAGAAAATACGTATTCAACATTCGTTAAACGAGTGGCAGACGGACGAAACCTAAGCGCTTCTTTCGTTGATTCTATCGGACAGGGGCGAGTATGGTCGGGCATGGACGCATTACGGTTAAACTTGATTGATACGCTCGGAGGAATGGACGTTGCTATTAGAAAAGCGGCTGAATTGGCTGATATTGCAAATTATACTGTTACCGAACAACCTGTTTTAAAAGATTTTTATCAGGAGTTTATGGAATTGTTCATGGAAAATACTGCGATGAAGCAGATGCAAAAGTCTCATTTGTATCAAACCTATACGTATTTTAATTTTGCAGAATCTGTATTGCAATTGAAAGGAATACAGGCGCGTATTCCCTATATTTTAGAGATATATTAATAGAATGCTTAGCCGAAAAAAGAAACAAAATCTTTTACATCTGGGAGCAGGTATTTTGATTGGCGTTGTCGTTAGCGCTTTCATCGCTTATTTTGGCGTTATATCCAATTTCACGAAAAAAAATATTGTGAAGATATACAAAGTTTTCCCCGATAAAGATATTGTAGACAATGTTGATAAAAGTTCATTGCAATACAAGGAAGAACAAATATCGAAACAACCGGAAATATCCATATCCGACACTTCTGCGGTATCATCCGAAACGGAAGCAATAGAAGAAACAGATACTGTTCCACCCGGAGAAATCCCTATCACCATAAAAACCGATATAAAAATAGCGGAAGAGCTCATTCCCATTATGTGCGTTGTGGAAGATAGCCTGACAGAGACGAAATCTGTTGTGCAAAAAGGGGAATTATCGGTTGAGCAATGGGAAAATCCAACTAATTTTGCCGGCTATCGGAAATCTCAAAATAAATTGATTGTTTATGGCATAGATATTGATAATATCGGATTACAGTTAATAGGGGATGGTCTGTATTTAATTTATTATGACAAAAAATTATTGTTAAAAGATTCGGACAGTTTTTTGCACTATCCCGCCGGATTTATTAAATAGTATTTCAAACAGTATATGCGAACGGAAAATATTTATTCAAAGTACAAAGGATGGGCGTTCATTGCTTTATCCTTTACGTTGTTGTTGGGATTTGTTATTGGGGTGTGTTTTAATCTTTCAAAGAAGACAATTCCATTGATTAATATTCAAACAGGAAGGAACAAGGTAAATGAAGTGTCTGACATTATCTATAAATATTATTTTGAAGATGTAACAAAAAAACAACTTGATGAAGAAGCCATTCGCGGAATGTTGCTGAACTTGGATCCTCATTCTTCATACATGACAAGAGAGGAAACCGAACAGGCAAATACCGTACTGATGGGGGGATTTGAAGGAATAGGAATTCAGTTTAATATATTTTCGGATACTTTGCGCGTGATTAGCGTAACATCAGGCGGTCCTTCCGAAAAAGAAGGCATTCTTCCGGGCGACAAGATTATTAAGGTCGACGACAAAACCATTGCCGGAATTAAAATATCCAACAACGACGTGATTCAGCTTTTGCGTGGGAAAAAAGGGACTAAAGTAAATGTGGCAATCCTTAGAAACAATTTGAAGGAGCTAATTCTTTTTGATATTGTCCGCGATAAAATACCTGTTCACAGTATTAATGTGTCTTATCTTATTGCTCCGCAAACGGGATATATCAGTATTGACAACTTCACTTTCACCACTGCGCAGGAATTTCATCAGGCGTTACACAAATTGATTCAGCAGGGAATAGATAAGCTGATTGTAGATTTGCGAGGGAATCCGGGAGGATATTTGGATGCGGCAATTGCTGTTTGCGACGAGTTGCTTCCCAATAAAAAATTGATTGTCTATACTTATGGAAAAGCTGTTGGAAAGCAAGGATATTATTCTTCGTCGAGCGGATTATTTAAAAACGACGACCAAAAGATAGCCATACTGATAGATGAATATTCGGCGTCTGCGAGCGAAATTGTTGCCGGAGCGATACAAGACCTTGACAGGGGAACGGTGTTGGGTAGACGGTCGTTTGGGAAGGGGTTGGTGCAAAGACAGTTTTATCTCAGCGACAGTTCGGAAGTCTTGATTACGATAGCCCGTTATTATACTCCGACAGGACGGTCAATACAGCGTCCTTTTAATACGAAGAACAATGATGAGTATTATGCCGATATCATTGCCCGTTACGAACGGGGCGAAATGGAAGATAAAGACAGTATCAATTTTGATGATTCGTTACGCTATGTTACTCCAAAAGGAAAGATCGTATACGGGGGAGGCGGTATTATGCCGGACGTGTTTATTCCGGTAAAATATTCGGACAGCGTCGTTTATTTCAATAAGATTGTCAATCAAAGGATTTTATTTACCTATACGATGGAATATGTCGATAAAAACAGAGATTGGCTAACCAAAACCTACAAAACCGGCAACAACTTTCTCACTTCCTTTCAAGTGAACAGTAGCATGTTGTCGGAAATAGTAGCAAAAGGAAAAGAGGCAGGGATAACTCCGGAACTTTCAGATTATTCCATGAAAGAATTAAAAAAATGGACAAAAGCATATATAGGTCGTAATTTATTCGGAGAACAGGTTTTCTATTCCATCATCAACGCCGACGACGAAATGATTAAATCTGCTATCACCGAGTTGAATAAAAAATAAAATGAGGTCGAAAATAGTGATTAACGATGAGCGATTAATCATTCATCGTTAACAGGCGCGTAGGCGATAGTTTACGTCCGAATTTCTTTAAAATTGATAGCGTTGCGCAATGTGTAATGTCGTCATTTAGGGAACGCCGGAAGGCGTTCAATATGTTATAGCCCCGAGCAAGCGAAGCGCAGCTCGGAATAGAAATTGCGCGTCCCCTTCATCGGAATTGCGAAATAGTTCAACTCCATTCGGAGTTGAGAAGGAAAGATATACGGGGCATTTGTCAGCGTTTTTCTTCTGGATTGCTTCACTGCGTTCGCAATGACGTGCGAGTGTATGACGAAGACGTTAACCGACCCGTCATTGCGAGGTACGAAGCAATCCAGTACGGAAGAGTTTGTTTGTCCGTCATTGCGAGGCACGAAGCAATCCAGTACGTTCTCTCCCCGAGCTGCGCCTCCGGCTTGCATGGGGTTACCCATATTTGACGCCTTCCGGCGTCTGAAATGCAAAGACGCTAATGGTTTTGTTTTTTTATGGACTTTTCGGCTTAAGTTGACGGCATTGGGCAACGCTCTACGCTGTTGATTACGCTCTTTCAGCGCTTTTTATACATTCCGAACATAAATTGGCGTTGCACCTGCGTTATTGATTACTCGGCTATCAGCCATTAACTTGAATGACATTGCTCTGGAGACTGCGCCGAGTGAAGGAAATTAATTCCTGTAGGGAATATCTCTCGGTAGAAAATGAACGAATCTATTTTTTGCATTCCGTAGGAATGCATCCAAAATTAATTATTATTTATTAATCTAAAATGTTCATTAGGAGAATGATTCTCTATTGAACATTCTCTTCATAATTCCAGATTTCATTGTAAGCGATATAATTTTCATTTTATATTGCTCATGATTGAATGTAAGTTACTTATTATTCATTTTTTGTTTCTTTTTATTCGTTGTAAAAGTTTTTTTCTTCAATGTAAGTTCTCCTATATTCATTTTTCGCTGCCCTATATTCATTTTATGCTGCCCTATATTCATTTTTCGTTGCCTATATTCAATGTAAGTTCTCATTTCTTCAATGTAATTTGCCTTTTCTTCAATGTAATTTGTCCTATATTCATTTTTCGTTGTCCTATATTCATTTTTCGTTACTTTTTCTTCAATGTAAGTTCTCATTTCTTCAATGTAATTTGCCTTTTCTTCAATGTAATTTGTCCTATATTCATTTTTCGTTGTCCTATATTCATTTTATGCTGCCCTATATTCATTTCGTGTTGCCATTTCTTCAATGTAAGTTGTCATTTCTTCAATGTAAGTTCTCCTATATTCATTTTGTGTTGCCATTTATCCATTGTAACTTCTCCTATATTCATTTCGTGCTGCCATTTATTCATTGTAAGTTCTCCTATATTCATTTTGTGCTGCCATTTATTCATTGTAACTTCTCCTATATTCATTTTCCATTGCCCTATATTCATTTTAAATTGTATAAATCTTATTTTAATTTCTCCAATATTCGTTGTAAACTATCCAATATTCATTGCAAGCGATACAAACTCCGTTGTAATTTGCGAAAAAATCTTTTGCTTGTGTGTTACTTTCTGCAAAAATCCGGTAAAATAGAGAAGAAAAAATACAACAAATAGCGCCCGATTCTCACTTTTTTAAAGAACAATCATTTTCTTTTTTGTATTTTTGTGTTGATTATTAAATATATACCCTATTGAAAAAATTTTATTGAAATTTTTATCAAATAATATGTGTTGCATATAAATAAAATTATTGTATTTTTGCGTATGAGAATCAAACAGCATAAAAACTAATTCTCATTTATAAAATTTTCAAATATTATGGTCTTTAAATTATTAATTATTAAAACATTACAGTCATGAATGACGGACAGGAATCTAAATTAAATATGTGCCATAGAGTACATGAAACATGCCTTGGTAACGAAAAAATTTATCGAAATGTGGGCGCAATGGTAGCATCGGTTGACGCGTTGGGAAATATTATTTTTGCTATTCATCAAACAGCGCAACAACAGGCAAGTATTATATCACAAGGATTTAGCGCTGAAAAACAATTGGCGCTGGATAATGTCGTACAATATAGCTTAAAAGTTGCCAATGGCGTTTATGTATATGCTTTCAATAAAAATGATAGAGTATTGTTATCGAAGGTATCTGTAAATAAAAGTTCGTTTTACCATAT
>JAISDH010000066.1 GCA_031264975.1 Bacteroidales bacterium | reverse complement strand
TAATATAAAACTTGACGTATGTCCGTAGTTACTAAGTCGATGGGGAGATGGTTGTTGAAGGTGGTTTCGGCTTGCTGTAATGCGGTTAAAGATTGTTTTAAGGCTTCGTAGTGACGGATGTTGGAAACTAATACTTGTTCCTTTTGAGTGGATGTGTGAACAAATTCTTTTAATTTATTTACCAAGACAGAAATATTGGTCTTGTTCTTTGCCGATAGATAAATAATGTCAAAGCCTTTGTATTGGGGTTGGGGTGTTATCTTTTCCGGGAGCAAATCGGATTTATTGACGATAATGAATAATTTCCTGTTCTTGAGATTGGTCTTTTGCAGTATATCGTCAATTTGCGTTAGGGGGGCTGTGTCTTTTATTTGTAGGGCGTCTATCACATATAGTATCACCATGGCTTTGTCTATGGATTGATAGGTGCGTTTTATTCCAAATTGTTCTATTTCATCGTCTGATTTTCTGATTCCGGCGGTGTCGATGAAACGAAATGTTTGCCCGTCTATAATCATCGTGTCTTCAATCGTATCTCTTGTTGTTCCCGGTATGGCAGACACAATGGCGCGTTCTTCGTTCAGTAAAGTATTTAATAAAGTGGACTTCCCTACGTTCGGATAACCGACAATGGCTACAGGTACCCCATTTTTGATGGCGTTTCCCATGAAAAAGGAATCAATCAGTGTTTTTATTTCATGATGTAAATCTGTCATTAATTGTTTCATGGCTTGACGGTCGGCAAATTCTACGTCTTCTTCGGAAAAATCTAACTCCAACTCCAATAAAGTAACAAAATAAAGTAATTGTTCCCGCAATTTTTTTATGGTGTTTGAAACGCCTCCCCGTAAATTTGTCATGGCAAGTTCGAGAGAAGATTTGGAATCGGAAGCAATTACGTCTGCGATAGCTTCCGCTTGGGATAAGTCCATTTTTCCGTTCAAAAATGCTCTTAGGGTAAATTCTCCGGCTTTCGCATAACGGCACCCTTTCTCTATCAGAATTTCCATGATACGCTTTTGCACGTACATCGAACCATGACAGGATATTTCTACCATGTCTTCCCCTGTAAAAGAATGAGGGCGCTTAAAATAAGTAACCAATACCTGGTCAAGAATCGTTTTATCCTCATAAAATTCGCCAAAGTAAACTGTTCTGGGGACAATTATCCCGTCTTTCTTTGAAATAAAACATTCTTTTATAGCTTCCCATGCTCCGTTTCCCGAAACCCGAATTAAAGCAATCGCTCCCATGCCGACAGGCGTTGCCAATGCGCATATTGTATCTTGCATATTCATTTTTTATATCTGTACAAATGTACAACTTTTGTTCTTACGTTTTATTATTCCAATGAAAAGAGGTTTGCTACTATAAAAATTGTAATTTTGCAGGACATTTCAAAAATAAATTATCATGGAAGAAACCACAAGGAAAAATATTGACGCATGGTTAAATGGACAATATGACGAAGAAAGTAAAAATTATATTCATAATCTGCTGCAAACCGATGAATCCGCTTTAGAAGACGCTTTTTATCGAGACTTGGAGTTTGGAACGGGCGGTTTGCGCGGCATTATGGGCGTGGGTACCAACCGAATGAACAAATATACCGTTGCCATGGCGACACAAGGATTGGCAAATTATGTCAAGCAACATGTTACCGATAAAACGCCGTCTATGGCAATTGCTTATGATTGCAGAAACAATAGCCGCTACTTTTCGGAAATTACCGCAGAGGTGCTTTCCTCCAACGGAATTGAAGTATATCTATTTGACGATATTCGTCCTACGCCGGAATTATCTTTTGCCGTCCGTTATTTGCATTGCGACAGCGGAATTGTTATCACGGCTTCGCACAATCCAAAGGAATATAATGGTTACAAGGCTTATTGGGCGGACGGCGGACAGTTGGTGCCTCCGCATGACAAAAATGTAATTGCAGAAGTTCGGAAAATTAAATCTATCGCAGACGTGAAATTTACCCGTAACGATAAACTGATTCATTATATCGGAAAAGAGATTGACGCCGCCTACATTGCAAAACTGAAAACATTGTCTTTACACCCGGATGCGATTGAAGAATATAGTCATTTAAAGATAGTATACAGTCCATTGCACGGAACGGGCGTTAAAATTGTACCGGAAGCTTTGGCTGCTTTTGGGTTTAAGAACGTCCATGTTGTGAAGGAGCAGGCGGTTTCCGACGGGAATTTTCCAACGGTTATTTCCCCAAATCCGGAAGAGGCTGAAGCGTTATCTCTCTCTCTCAAAGAAGCAGAAGCAATAAACGCGGATATCGTGATGGCTACCGACCCCGACAGCGATAGAGTAGGTATTGCCATAAAAGACAAGGACGGGAAATTTATTTTGTTGAACGGAAATATGACCGCTTCCCTTATCGTATACTATATCTGCAAAATGTGGCAACAAAATAACAAGATAAATGGAAAACAATACATCGTCAAAACCATTGTTACTACCGAACTTCTGGCGGAAATAGCGCATAAATATCATGTGAAAAGTTATGACGTTCTTACCGGTTTTAAATACATTGCAGAGAAAATTAGAGAATTGGAAGATAAAGAAGAATTTATCTGCGGGGGAGAAGAAAGTTACGGGTACCTTGTCGGAGATTTCGTTAGAGATAAGGACGCCGTTATCTCTTGCTGTATGATTACCGAAATTGTAGCCTGGGCAAAAAAACAACAAAAATCACTGTATGACGTCCTGGTCAATATTTATTTGGAATTTGGATATTACAAAGAACGCCTGTTTTCTTTAACAAGAAAAGGACAAAACGGCGCTATGGAAATCAAACAAATGATGAACAATTACCGGAATAATCCTCCCGAACAGATTAATGGGGTAAAAGTGGTAGAGATTAGAGATTACAAATCGTCGGAAATAAAAAACTTGCTCAACAATACCACCGAAAAAATAACATTACCGTCTTCCGATGTATTGCAATTCATTCTAAAAGACGAAAGTAAGATTACCGTTCGTCCCTCCGGTACAGAACCTAAAATAAAATTTTATTTCAGCGTGAAGTCTCCATTCAACAACCCTGACGACGCAGCTCTCACTGAAAAATTGCTCGACAAAAAAATAGACGATATTATTCAATGCTTGGTGACTAACGGTTAGTGGGCGAAAAGGAAGAAGGCAACAAGCAACAGGCAGCAAGCAACAGGCAGGCAAGCCATGAGGAACAAGTTGCAAGGAAATACTTGTTATTTGTTTCTTTCGTCCTTTCATGCCTTCTCCCTTTTCGCTGGTTCGTCATTGCGAGTGCAGCGAAGCAATCCAGCATACCCTTCCGAATCTCCTACCACCCTTTATCGTTATATACCCTTTTATGTTTCATATT
>JAISDH010000035.1 GCA_031264975.1 Bacteroidales bacterium | reverse complement strand
CTTGTTTCTCCACGGAAGCCGTTCACTTGCGCCCATCCGGTAATGCCGGGCTTCACAAAATGGCGCACCATGTATTTGTTCACCAATTGCGAATACTGGTCGGTGTGCAACAGCATGTGCGGCCGTGGCCCTACAACTGACATATCACCTTTAAGTACATTAATAAACTGCGGCAGTTCATCCAAATTGGTGCGACGCAATATATCACCCACATGGGTTGTACGGCAATCATTGGCTGTAGCCTGTTTGGTATGCGCCTCACTGTTACATCGCATACTTCGGAATTTATAACAATTGAATGTGGTTCCTTTTTTACCGGTACGTTCCTGCTTAAAGAATACAGGGCCCGGCGAACTTATTTTAACGGCTATCGCTATGATGAGATAAACAATGGGGAACAGCGTAACAAGAAACACAAAAGAGAATACCACATCAAATACTCTTTTGATTATGAGACTATGGACATAACTCAACGGCGATCGCCGCACCACAAACACAGGCATATTGCCCACTGCATCTAACAGCAAAGGCGTGCCGGTATAATAGCCTATGGCAGGGACAATATAATACTTGATTACATGATCTTCCGAAAAATTCAAAAAATCAAGAATTTTCTCCCTGGCGTGCAAAGGCAACGTACAATAAATCCTTGAAACGCCATGCTCCAGGGCATACGCTTTCGCGTCTTCAATAGTACCTAAAAGATGTCCGTTACTATTGCCCGGGTCGTCATCAAAGAAGCCGAGCACTTGCACATCCAGTTGCGAAGAGCCGGTTAATTCCGTATATAGCTTTTCGCCCAAAAGCCCCGCGCCCAAAATAATGCATTTCTCGCTATAGCGGCCGGTACTTAACAACTTCAGCAATATTTTTTTCGTTATCCAATGGAATAGGGATAAGAGAATAAAAATAGCGCCAAGAAAAGTAAATACAAACAGGCGCGAGACCTCGTCTGTCATTTTCTGCACAAACAAGCAAAGCAACAAAACGAGAAAAAGCACGGACAACCGGTAAAAATTTCGCCTGATAATATTCGACAGATGTAGCTTCCGAAGATTGACTTCCATCTTCATCACGGCAAGGCCTACGACATATCCGAAGTTCACTAAAAATTGCAAGAATTGATATGAAGACTGGCTCCATTCAAGACCAAAGGTGTAGAGCAAGGCCGTATATAGCAAATTTAGCGTCAGTATATCTTCTATGATTAGAATCCAAGTTACCGATACGGCATAACGACTATTTTTTCCACTTGTGGGCATGTGATTCAGTTAAAACAAAAGGGTTAAGGCAAAAAACTCATACTACTTAATAGATTTCACGGGCAAACGCCATCTCTTCTTAGCACAAAGATAATACATTTTCCCTGCAAAACCATATGACAGCTAAATCTTTTTGAAAATAATATCCGATATTTTTACCGGTACGATGGTAAAATTATCAGATATTACCACAAAGGGCACAAAATAAGATTATTTGAAAAAGGATGGGGGCACTCTTTTATGCTAAAAAGGCGCTCTTTTACACCGTTGGAGTAATCTATTTTGGGATGATTGACTAATAATTTCATTTTTGCTGGGGAATGTCGCACCAAAACACCTTACATATCTTTTATTGACAATCCGCGAAAATCTATTGTGTATCCTTTCAAATTTGCCACAAGATTTTCGGCTTTCCTTCTTAAAATATCCAAATCTATATGCTTTGCCTGCCTTTTCACTTCGGCAATTATTGCTTTTTTTTCGTACTCATTAAGAGCCACAATATCAATTTCGTTCTGATTGCCGGATTCCCAATACGAACCAATTTGTGAAAGATTTTCTTCTATTGAAATTTTTGCACGAAAATAGCCTTCCAAAATCTGTCCGCTATAAGTATTATAATCACGATTGATTATATTTTTCACGTAATCAAAGTTTCCCATTTCTATAGCCCCACGATATTTATAGATAAAACGAAACCAGAAATTCAGAAAATTATCATTGATACGGTATTTTACCACCTTGCCTGCGGGTCTTGAAAGGACAGGACGAATTTTTGCTATCAATCCAAATTCATTTTCCAACTTATCCAAATATCCACCTAAAGTTGTTCCCATAATTGATTCCATTTCCGAACGGGAGGTCTTCGACGAGGCAATAAGCATTAGAATAGAAAAATAATTGCCATAGTCCTTACCGAATTCATCAATCAACACATTTTTACCTTCATTTAGAAACAGCGAATTTTCCGAAAATAGCTCATTAACAATCTTTTTCATCGTAAACGTTTTGGCCTCGACAAGTAATTCTACATACTTTGCCACACCGCCAGTGAAAAGATAAAACGCCAATAAATCTTCGTTTGTGAACTTGGGATAATGGTCGGCAATAATATCTTTAATGGTTTTAATGTCAAATGCTTTCAAATGTAAACGAGCAGTTGCACGACCGAAAAGCGGCTCTTTTGAGCTTTCAAAAATCTGTTTCATCAGTGAATACACCGAACCGCAAAGAATAAGATTTAACTTGCTTTTATTTTTATACTTATCCCATACGTTCTGCATTTCGCTGTAAATGGTAGGATTGATATTACGAAATTCCTGAAATTCATCAATCAGCAAGGTGAAAGATTCTTTTTCAGACAAATTCATTAAATATCCGAAAACCTCCTTGAAAGTCCGCATTGTGCCGTAAACTGTTACACCGAGTTTGTTTTGAATTTCTTCAATAAATTCTTCGCAAAGCAAGGCTTCGTTCTTCTTTTCAACAAAAAAATAAACCGCCTTTTTACCAGTAAACGTATTGACAAGCAATGAGGTCTTTCCAATACGTCGCCGTCCAACCACAAAGGTCATCTGCGCCGTTTCTGCCGACTTTTGCCTGATTTTTTCGAGCAACGCCATTTCTTTCTCGCGGTTATAAAACTTCAACATTATTACAATCTTTTATTTACCGCAAATATACAAATATTTTTAATTGTAACCGTCATTACTGTAATGCGCGTTACAATTTGGCGGGTATTTCAAAAGCGCTGCAACCGATTTATTTTTCACTTCTTTCCTTCAGTTTTACTTTAATAACCACACACTCTAGCTCTCGCACCAAATAAAGCGGCGTATTTGGGATTTTCAGGATCATATATTTGTTTTTTTTCGGCTGTCCGACTAAATTTTTGTTTTGCAACAGCAAATTTACAACTTTGGGGCAATCTATTACGGATTGCCTTTTTTATGGGCTAATTTTTTTGTCGGTCAGTAGTGGTTTTTAATATAAAAAACCAAACAGCCAAAGTGGAATTTTATTGCCAAACCCCATTTCTGTATCATCTGTTGCCAAATAAGAATTAGGGATATCCGCAATTTGCGTAAATTTTTTGCCCTTGCCGCCTATTTCAAAAATATACTTATCATCAATAGTAAAATCGCCGTTTGCCGCATTGCTCACTTTACCGGTAACCTTTAGTTGGTTGTAGAAAAAAGTTTCACGCAAATTCCCTGTATTGGGATGTTTTTCAACTCCTGCGCCCACGTTTCGTAGGGATATTTATGGACTTCATCTATAAAAAAATGTGTAACGCCTTCCTGCCACAGCTTTCTGACCACATTTACAAGCCGGTTTGTGGTAAAAAACAAGTCATCCAAACTCATATAAAACGCTTTGGCAGGGTCAAGATTTTGTTTGATATATTGCAGCAACAAGGTGGTTTTTCCGGTTCCTCTGGCTCCAACCACAGCAAAAAGCCGATCGTCCCAATTAATTTGAGGCATCAGGTAACGAACAAAATTGGTTTTCGTTCGCTCCAAACGATTTCTGTATGAATTTATAAGTGTTTCCATATATAGTGTATATTTAAAGATACAAATATATAGAATTTTCGTATATTACAAAATACACTTGAATCTATTTTTACCGATACGATGGTAAAATTATTGGATATTACCACAAAAGGCACAAAATAAGATTATTTGGAATAAGGATTACGTGATGATTTCCGAAATTTCTTCGCTCCAGGGGCCTTCTTCGAAACGCGGGTTTATCCACGCGGCCGCGAGATACAGGCGTTTGCCTTCATCGGTTCGTTCAAAGAAAAGGGTATGGTGCAAACGGGTCGATACTGTGGTTTGGTATTGGGCATCGCCTTCCATTTTGTGGCGGAGCATAAAGCCGTGCGCATGTGCCGAGGCTACGGTGGAATTGGGCTGGTCGTGTCCGGGACGTTGGGCATACACGGTCATCTCGTCGTGCTGTTTCCTCACCGAGATTACCGGTTGTTCGGTGGGACGCGGCAATGGCCTGCGCGAGGGATGGTGACGTGGACGCAGTCCCATAGCGGCAAGCGCGGCGTCGGGCACATGGCTGTTCACTTCGAGGTAGTTGACAAACGGCCCCAAGGCATGTTTCAGTTCGCCGAACGCTGCTTTCTTGTTGGCTGATGTAATGGCGTTCTTTATAGCAAGGTTGTTATTGGCCGTGTAGGCATTGTTGGCATTCGTCAGCAATGCAATGAAGCCGTTGAGCCGGTCATCGTCGATGTTCCAATCGGTTTTATGTGCGTTGCACTCGGCTGCGATGGTGTTTGCCTGGTTCAGGAAGTCCGCGTCTGTTCTTTTAATGGTTCCATGTGAATGAGTCATAAGTTCTATATTCTAATGGTTAATAATTACGCCAAAGTTAGACTCCATTGCGCCAAAGTTAGACTCCATTGCGCCAAAGTTAGACTCCATTGCGCCAAAGTTAGACTCCATTGCGCCAAAGTTAGACTCCATTGCGCTAAAGTTAGACTCCATTGCGCTAAAGTTAGACTCCATTTTGGGATAGTTGCTACTCTTTTTCATTGCTACAAACTTTTCTGCTTTCTTTCTTAAAAATATCCAAATCTAACTGCAAATATATGAATATTTTTAATTGTAATTGCCGAAGCTACACAAAGTTTTTGTGCGACTTCGGCAAGCCGGAAGCTGCTTTGAAAGCGTAGCTTCATTCATTTTATTTGCTCGTACACTTGAATTACCTGTTTCGCGATTTCATCCCAATTATATTTTCCCATATCATAATTAATGGGGTGCGTCGGCTCTTTTACCGCTTTGGCTAAGCGTTCTGCTAATTCCCGCACATCACCCACTTGGAAATAACATTCGGAAGGCAGTCCGATTTCTACATTTGCCGGAATGTTACTCGCAATAACAGGAAGATGATAACTCATCGCTTCCAAAAGCGAAATAGGCAAACCCTCATGAGAGGAAGGTAATACGAAGGCTTTCGCATGAGTCAATAATGCCTGTAATTTTTCACCTTTAACAAATCCGGTTAAAATAACGCCTGCTTTTTGTGCCGATGCTTTTAGCGCTTTGGAATAACTATCCTCAAAATCAGCGTCACCTGCCAGTACCAATTTATAACTTTCGGATGCAAACGCAGTAAAAGCATGTATGAGCTGGTGGAAATTTTTCTCAGGAACAAAACGCCCCATTGCAAATAAATACTTTTGAGGTTGTATTCCCAATTCATCCAAATAGCTTGTAGATTGAATAAAGCGAGGCACCGATACTCCATTATAAATCAAATGTGCATTATGCCGGTTATATTTCCGTTTGACAGTTTGATTTATAACATCCGAAATAATAATTACCTCATTTGCAAACATACAACCCATGCGTTCACCGAATTTCAGCATTATTTTGGCTGCTCTACCCCATTTTTCTCTTTCATAATCAAACCCATGATGTGTAAAAACCACTTTTAGCCCTAATAAACGGGCAAGAGGAGCTACAATGGCGGGGCCAATGGCGTGTATATGTATAATATCAGCATGTAACTTTTTCGCTTTCCATATTGCTTTAAAAGTATGGACGATTGCCTCGAAAGGTTTTCTTTTTATAGTACTTACGTCTATTAACTGCACTTCTTTGTATTCTCTCAATGAATCCTTAACATAGTTTTTCCGCCGCACTACAATTACTTCGTATCCACTTGCTGCTATGCGAGGAAAAAGCTCTTCACAATGGGTTTCAACTCCTCCTAAAATATGGGGAATGCCACGTGTTCCGGTAACAACAACTTTCATCAGATGTTTTCTCTTAAATCTCCTTGTTGTGGGTCTTGTTCAACATATTTTGTATCGCATCGGACAACGATAGGTTGTAATGATGCACATGTCGGCGGGTTGTGTAATTGAATTTTTGCTCATAACACTTTATGAAACTCTTCCTGTCACATAATAATCACGCTGAAATCCATAGTAAAACCAAAAAATTTGTTTCTATGTAGGGCTACCCCCCCCGCAAATACGTCTAAATCAGATTTTTGCAATATTCTTTCCAATGATTTTCTTGACAGCAAATTCATGTAATCTCCAGCTGCCCATTTTTTGGAGGTTACGCTCAAAATTTTATCAAACACCTTTTTAGGCGACCAGTGTAAAAACGGAATCCGCGTATGCACTTCAAAAGGAAAATAACGGTTTGGTGTTGTAAAGTAAACTTTTTTACAAGTCCGGCACAACTCCTTCACAAATTGGATTTGGCATTCTTCATTACCCACATGCTCAATCACGGCGTTCGACCAGCCAATATCAAACTGTTTGTCTTCAAAGGGAAATATCTTCCCGTCATAACGCACTACTTCAATATTCGGATAGTGTTGCTTAAACAAATCGCACGCTTCTATACCCAAAGCCGTAATATTGGATGGGTATGGATAGCTTTTTTCTAAAAAGTTATCCACTGGAGAATATTCTTTATTGGCATACCCTACATCCAGAATTTTATCCATTGCTGATGGTTTCATTTTTTCCAAAAACAGATTATATTTTCTAATTCTGTTTTTTCGACTGATGGCTTGTGTAATCATATCATTGTTTATTATATATTTTAATCAGTTCTTTATAATGATTCTCACCCGAATATTGCTGTTGAGCAGCTTCTGCGATAGATTTATAATCAAAATTCAATGTAAACATTTTTTGAATTTTATCTCTCAAGTCCTCCACATTTCGAGATTCAAACAACATTCCGTTTTTTCCTTCTTCAATCATTTCGAGAATACCGCCAATATTTGCTCCCAATACCGGTGTTCCCAAACATAAAGATTCAATTATGCTTAAAGGATTGTTTTCATACCATTCGGAGGGAACTACTATAAACCGAGCTTCCCCAACAATTTCTTTTATTTCAGTCCACTGCCTGTATCCGGCAAATTCAATCTGTTTGCTTGATCTCTTTTCCAAATCTTTTCTCAGAGGACCATCTCCAACAATTTTTAACTTATAAGGAAGTTGGCTTGCTGCATTAAGCAATGTTTCTATTCCCTTTTCATGAGAAAGTCGGCCGATATAGCAATAATAATCTTCTTTCCCGGAATATGCTGCTCCTTTTGTTTTGCCAACGTCCACAAAGTTGCAAAGCGCATGTAATTTTTGCGTATCAAATCCTCCTTGTGTCATTTTATTGTACATAAACCGACTTGGACATATAAATGTATCCGTATATTTCTCCAACCTTTGCCGAGTCCATTTTACAGCCTCGCAATAAGCAATAGCGCTCGCCATGAGTGAGTCTTTCATGCACCTGTTTTTTATCACCTGTTTTTTATCCGTAAAACATTTTTCACAAATAGTTTTACCTCTGCAAAGACAATCGTAACGTGGGCAAAGCAGTTTGTAATCGTGCAATGTCCAAACGATTTTAATTCCTTTTTTATGTGCGATTTCCACAATCACAGGTGACAATTGGCTGTGTGTATTATTGAGATGCACCACATCGGGACAAAATTCATCTACAAAGCACGAAAATTTATCCCTTACTTCTTTTGAACCCAAAGGACGCAAAATATAAGTGAATAGATTGCGGAGATTGATGCAAGTAAAATCCACTTCTTTTGGGAAATACTTTTCGTACACAGACGGAAGATTTTGCGGATGTTGCATCGAAAATACGGCAACTTCATGCCCGTGCTCCCGCAACAGGCTCTCAAGATTAATCACATATACTTCAGCGCCGCCACGGGGATAATAAAATTTATTGGACAGGAGGATTTTCATGAGATTTTCATTTACTTGCATCAATCCACATATATATTTATTATTTCCTTCAATAAAGTGGAATCATTAGAATATTGCATGTCGTAATATTTTTTCTGGTTGCTTTTCATATTTCCCAAGTTTGTATCAAACAATAATTTCTTTAATTTAATCGCCAAATCGTTTCCGTCATGTTTTTTAAAGAACAAAGCAGTTTGTTCATTTTCTGCATTTTTCTTGAAATATGGGATATCGGAAACTATCAACGGGGATTGGAATTTATATGCTAAAGTTAATACTCCCGACATGGTTGCCGATAAGTAAGGATAAACAGCACAACTCGCATTCTGAAACAGCATTTTCACTTCGCTGTCTTTGATAAATCGATTTATTCTGATGATATTTATTTCATTTTTTCGCCGATTGAAATACCAGTCACCCTTGCCTGCTATAACCAGCGAATAGCTGGAATATAGGACCGAGCTATTCAAAAATGTATTGTACAATAACTCTACGCCTTTATACACATCTACGTAACCAAAAAACAAGATATACTTGCCATTAAACTTTTCCAACTCAGGACATCGTTCGTTACCATTGATAATACCATCTGTAACTAAAGAGGGAAAATTATGAAAATACTGTTTTTTTTGAGGATATTTTTCTTTCAGTGACATGAATTGTTGCTGGCTGCATGTAACTAATATATCTGCATAGAAAGTATTTTGTCTGTATCCCCAGATAATATATCTCTTAAAAAACTTTTTTTTCAATGATTTAGCACTGATTTCATGAGGAATCATATCATGAACAGTGAATACAATTTTTGCCGTTTTTCTCAGTAGCGGAACAAACAGGCTCAATGTATAGTCGCCAGTTAGCAAATGGATATAATCTATTTTATATTTCCGAACAGAAACAATTATTTTATATAACAGTTTATAGTTTATAAATTTGTTAACAATATTTATGATTAGATTTTGAGATGCATTAATAAATTCAATGTTATCCATTTTTTTATTTTGCTTAATATAATCCCTATAATTAATATCTTTCGACACAACTAACGCATACACTTCTAATTTTTCAGATTTCATCGTAATGTTGATAATGCTTGCCGCAAAAGGAACCATGCCCGGTGAAGACTCTGAACATATATATAATATTCGCTTCATATTAACTTGTTTAAAAATTTAAAAAGTGGAAAGGAGCCACACCACCACGCCCTCTTGAAATACTCGCATAGAAGAATACAATGCCTAGTAACATGATTGTCATACACATTAACTTCACTAAAACGGAGCTTTTACTGTTTTTGAATATATAATAAAAAAACATCGCATATATGTAAATACGAAACATTTCAAAATTATTAGTTAACCTATGCATTGTTTCATGAAAAACCGTTATATAACTTAAAATAGCTCCTATTAAGTACATATTGTAAAATAAAACAATATGATTCCGTCTAAATTCATGTTTCAATTTTGGGCTATAAAATATAACCATACTATCAACAAATAATGTGAGTAACGAGTAAAGTCCTGTTCCTTGATGTTCTTGCCTGCGTTCTATCCCCTTTTCTGCCCACAAGTCGAAATTATTTACATATTCCTCATATCCAATATTATAAAAAATGTCCATCCCTATAAACAGAGACGAGATTTGTTTAAATATGACAAACCCACTAAAATAGGCAACAAATAGTAAAGTATATTGCAACCATCTATACTTAATAAAATCATATCCTAAAACAAATATAAAAGGCAAAATAATAATACATGATTTATGAAGAGCAAAAGCGAGGATATAGTATATGATAAATTTCTTATATTTTTTTTTCAAAAATTGATTTATCGCATAAAACATGATAAAAAAGGCAGATGTTTGACGTGCAATATTAATACTGTTTAAGAAAACATTAAATGTCAAAAAGAAAAACAGAAAAAATAACAAAATATCCATTCTGTCTTCAGCACATTTAAAAACAAAAAAAATGGTGGTGAAAGCTAAAAAAGCGGTAAAAAAATTGTAGTGAAAATTTTTGACTATAGGTAGAAACATGTAATAAATAATATCCAGATCCCCTCTATAATTAGTATATCTTATCAGGTTATTAAAAACCAGTTTATATGACATATAATCAAGCCCCACATTCTCTCTAAGTCCTAATGTTAATGTATAAAATATAATAGCGACCCCGAACCACATCCATACTTTTGATTTTTTGTTTGGTTGAATTGTAACATGTGCCCCATTGGTTATTCGTCCCACGTAAGCACAAAACATTGTAACGGCGAATATTGAAGTATAAACGATATAGGCTAATTCCATATTGAACCAAATTAATACTTTAACTTATTGACAAGTCCTTATTAAGGAAATGAATAGCGTTGTTTCGTTTGCAGGATATAATACTGTTGATGCTACTCCAGTCTATTTTATTCAGTATTATTTCATTAACCTGTTCATTGCGGGAAGATGACACCAAACGGTTTTCCAAATTGAATGTTCTCAATAAAGAGGAAAAACGGGCCTGTCCCCTTTTTTTATTCCCGGTTACAATAAACGGCTTATTAAAAAGAATGGAAAATACCGTTCCATGAAACGAGTCGGTTACTATAAATTTGGCATCCGCGAAACTTTGCAGCCATTGGGCTACCGGAGGATATGTGTATTTGTCCAACTCTTTTAAATTTTTCAGATTAGATATCTTTTCAGGCAGCATCTCAAATGCAGACAGGTGAAGCGTGGAAGAAATTTGATTTACTATCTGTTGTTTTTCTGTTGTTCTATCCAATATATAGACAAACAGATTGCCCTGAGATGGGGAAACATATTTGCTGTCATGCTCTATCAACTGAATATAATCGTTTTTATCCAGCAGCAACGTCGGGTCGAGCAAGTGTGTTGCCTCTACATTCCAGTATGTTGCACACAGGAAAACACCCGAATCTTCTCTTACGGAAACTGCATCAAACTGCTTTGCCAGCTTGGCGGTACGTTTAATTAATCTGGGAGTGTATTCGGACAAGTCATTCGTTCCAAATGAAGCGGCGTATGCAATTCGTTTTATATTCATGCCTTTTGTAAAATCAAGTAAATAAGTCGGCACGTTCGAGTACTGCTTCCGCCATACCTGATCGCTTCCTACCACTATTGCGTCGTAAACTTTTACTGTTTTTATATCGGGTCTTTTCTTTCCTTTGAAGAAATCAACAGTCGTCATATTTTCTTTTACGAAACGTAAAGTATGCCGGTTAATTGTATTCCATGTCTTTGAAGCAATAAAAGGGAAAAAGACGGAATCACTAATATTTCTTCTTAATATATATTTGAAAATAATACGTTTCAGCACTCCGGCAGTGCGTCTGGTGATAGATATATTTCTATAATGTTTTGAATCGGTCACCACATCATGCCCCATTCTCTTTAAAACCGTTTGAAGAGCATATGCCTGCAGGATTCCCCCATAATTGTTACGCAGAGGCTGGGTTAGAATTAGGATTTTCATTTCAAAATATTTAAATCTTTCAGTACCTGTTTCGTAAATATTTTTCTTCCTCTAAGATTCAGGAAAAATGAATTGAAGTAGAGGCTTGGATCGCTAAATCGCTCATCATCCAGATAGTCTAAGAAAGGAATGTTTCTCACATTGGCTTCTCTAATAAAGGAGTAAATGTATGTTTCACGAATTTTGTCTGTAAATAAGCGCGATAAGTACTTAGACATTGGAGGTAATATTAACACAGGTTTTAAGCCGCGTTCGATACAAAAATCTATCATGTTTTGTAGATTTTTTACTGAAATTTTTCTCCCTTCCTGCAATTCGAGGGTAAGAGGTGCGTTGAAATTTTTTATATTAAACTCCTTTTTCCATCCATCCATCCATTGAAGTGCATCCATATTCAATTCTAATGGCTGCATCATTTGCTCGGACATGTTCAGCCTATTATCGGGTTGCACATCTTTAATTAAGGCTCCCCAAGCTTTCCAATGGCGGCAGAGTGGAAATTTCATCCATATACAAGCAGCTCTTCCTCGCGGCATCGTTACAATTTGATGCCTATCCAGAATAGATGTAAACTTGGCAAGATAAGGCAACGAAGATTTGTGAAATTGCAAATAACCAGAAAGAGAACTGAAAGCAACGATTGGCAGTAGCACAACTCCATCCTTTTTTACATAGCTGTGGAAATATTTCAGTATCTCCAAATCTTTATCCAAGCCCTGTGTTCCGGTTGACCAGTTTTGCCCTAAAACATCTTCATAAAAAAATGCGAAACGTGCGGGATTACTTCCTAAATTTACAATCTCATAGTTGCGTTGCGTATCTTTACGGTAGCCTGCATTGGAAACAAATTGCTTGGTATATATGAATTGGTTGCGATACCAGTTGGTCATTTTTGACAATTTGTTGACAGCGATAAAAAGCAGCATAAACAACAGTAGTGTCAAACCCAACACAATTAAACAGACCATTAAGGTAAAATTAATAAAACAAGTAATTACCAGTACTATTAATGCTAATATACCAGCACTTGCCGCCATCAGTTTATATTTTCTTCTAAGCCTCATAAGTGTAATTAATTTTGTCTTGTATCACCTTGATTACTTTTTTCCTGTCACCTTTACTGAGACCAATGAAGAACACCAGTACGCCTACTGTAGTCAGGCCGGTAATGCTCGTGAGGAATAGCCGCAGGAATGACGCATCCATTGATTGGAACACACAGTAAGCCGGCACGACAGACAGCAGCGTAATTAGCAGGCTTACTCCATATACACGGAAACTATAGCTTGATATGCTGAACGATATCTCTTTTTTCATTATAAACAGATTTAAATAATTACATATAATACCCACTGCAACTGAAACATAAAACGAAGTCTCGGCCGGATAGCCGGACTTGTAAAGAAAATAGGTAGCCGGAAGGGTTAATGCCATTGAAGTTCCACCCCCATATAAATTTAGCCATTTGATATTGCCGGTTGCATGCACGGCCTGCACTACAGGCGTCGCAAAAGCCCTGATTAAGCGTATAACGATAATGCAGCGTATGAACAGCGCGGCATATTCGGGCACTTCCTTTAACCAGATTTTCAAAATATAATCGACCTCAAGAAACACGGGCAAGGCAACTACATATAGCAGAAAATAAGAATACTTGGACGACTCGAACACCAGCGACATCATTTTGCCGATGGAGCCTTCCGCATACAGCTTTACAATTTGAGGTTTGACCGCGGTCATAAAATTACCGGAGAACATCGTAAGACCTTTTTCTACTTGAAAAGCCACTCCGCTAGCCGCATTTACTGCAATGCCGAAAAAGTAGTTCATCAGCACGTTTACTCCCTGCGAATTTCCCGTCACGCAAAAGTTTCCCATCACATCCCACAATGAAAAGGAAAACATGGCTTTATAAATCTTCCTGTCTTTTACTACAGTCAGTTTACTTTCTGCAAAATTGCGCGTACAGTAAAACCGGTAATATAGCTGGAGCGCTATGCTCCACAGACAAATCAGCAGTCCGTAAAGGATTAACTTATCCGCAAAATTTACATATAACAACAAGTAAACCAGCAGCAGCTGATACAGCGCTTCCGCTATTCCCGTCCATGCATACACCTTCATTCTTTCGTGGGCAATGATGAGTGCAGAGTAGGGTACCTGCGTCAGGCTGAGCATGCAACTGGCAATAGAAAACTGATATATCCAGTTGGCGGTATCCATGCGTCCGTCCGGAACTACGAGGTAGTTATTTATGTACCACAATCCTACTGTTTCGGCAAGAACGAAAACAACGAGGGCTATAAAACTATGGATGGCAAAGGACGCATTAAAAGTTTTTTTCAACGCAATAAAATCTCTGCGCCCCAATTCAAAAGTTAGAAACCGGGAGGAGCCGGCACTCAAAGCGCCATTAATAATAGCGAAAAGCGCCACTATCCCGCCAACTACATTGTACAGTCCAAAATCATCAACGCCCAAAGCCTCGAGCACAAGCCTTGATGCGTAAAGGCTCACACCCATCATTAACAGCATCCTGACGTACAGGAATGATGTGTTTTTTACTATTCGTTTGTTAGATGATGTTTCCAAATGGGTTTAATTTTTTTCAAAAAATGTCCGGGACAAATTATCAAGTCTTCTTTTTCTTTTAATTCTATAATTTTCTTCAGTGATTCATTCGCTTCTATCTTATTACTTTTAGGGAACGTACTAACTACTTTTAATCCAGGTATATATGAATCTCCTGTGAATAGATGCCGGTCTGTTTTATATGTTAAACAGCTCCAGTCATGTCCGGGCGTTTCTATTACTTCCATGACAGTATCCTGCCATAAATCTACCCTGTCCATTCCTTTCAGTTCGCATACATCTTCAAATTCATACACATAATCTTCCACATCCGGATGATAATGCGACATGTTCAACTTGGAAGAATACAAACCCTTTACGCCATTGGAAGAAGTATATACTTTTAAGTGAGGATATTCCCCTTTTAGCCTGTTCAACCCACATATATGATCATAGTGAGAATGAGTTAAAAAAATACCGGAGACAGATTTTTGGTTCAGCTTCAACCACTGAATGATGTCATCGGCATACCCGCAATCAACTATCCATACATTATGTTTACCTGGCATGGATAAAATGTAGGTAACGGATGAAAAAAAGGGGTTAGTATGTGAATAAATACTGATCATGAAATCTTTATACTTCTATTAATTCAGGACAGACAATTTTGTGCGTTTTTATATTTATACAATCCCACGTAAGTCCCACTCCAAAAGCAGAAAGAATAAGATTCAAATCTTTTTCCTGCAATGCTTCCCGAATCCGTGTTACCATAAGCAAAGGAATAGAAGAGCAACTGGTATTGGCATATTCTTCTATATTGGAAGGCGCTTTTGATGATTTTATTTGAGTTTTCCGAATAATTTTCTCATTAATCATCCTGTTAGCCTGATGTAAAAGGAAATAATCAATATCAACTTCTTTATTTATATTATTGTCAGTCAAAAGTTCATTTAGTAATTTGGGAACTTTAGAGATAGCAAATGAAAACACTTCTATTCCGTCCAACAATCCGTGAACCGGAGCTCTCCGAATGCCATTGTCAAAGCTTTCCATAATAAAAGATTCCGGTGTTACCGGATGACGGAATCCACTATGCGGATATATAATCGCCTGATAGCCGCTTCCATCAGAACAGGAATAACTTATAATATCTTCGGCATTTTCATCGTATTCAAAAGCAGAAGCGCTACCGGCATCTCCAAATATGGGCAAACGACTTTTATCTTCCAATGATGATGTTTGATACACTGTGTCACCTGCGAGCAGTAGCCCTTTTTTGATATTTCCGGCAGTCATTAAATTAGACAAAACGGTGATTCCATGAAGATACCCACAACAACCCAAAGGAATATCCAGTGTAAAGCACGATTTCGATAGTCCCAATTTATCTTGAAGAATACAGGAAGTCATAGGGCTTCGATAGTCTGGTGTAACAGAAACAAACACTAATGCATCAATCTCATTTTTATTCCATTCAAGCTCTGCTATCAGTTGTTGGGTTGCTGCATAGCAGAGATCAGAAGCGCAAACGCATTTTTCCGCTACTCTACGGCTTTTGATTCCCACGTTAGCTATAAAACGTTGATATTCTTCCTGCGAAAATAAGGGAATATCTTCTGTTTGGAGTTTATTTTGGGGAACACAGGCTGCAATGCCTCTTAAAGAAATATTTTTAATTTTCCACTTTGCCATAATTTGTTTACCTTAATGTTATACCTCCATCAATAACGATATTTGTTCCTGTAACCCAACAGGAAGCTTCAGACAACAAGTACACTGCACAATTCGCAATATCAACAGGTTCTCCGAATTTACCTAACGGATAACTTTTTGATAAATTATCTAATTCATCATCGGTCATGCCATAAGATTTCATCATTTCTGTTTTTACCATCCCGGGCATAATACCGTTTACTCTTATTTTTGCAGCGGAAAGTTCCAATGCTAGCACTCTGATCAATGAGTTAACCGCACCTTTTGTAGAAGCGTATAATGCATTGGAAACAGTGGCATAATTAGATGAAATGGACGATAATAACACTATGGACGCTCCCTTGTTTATCTTTTTCTTTTTAATGAAACTTTGTAGCATAAGCATTGGAGAAAAGCAGTTTATAGCATACATGGTATTTATTTTTTCCATGTCTATGAACTTAAAAAGAAATTTTGTATTAATTCCGGCACAGTGGACAATCCCGTCAAGAGCCTCAACATTATCTGTCAAATGAAAAATGCCGGAATCTGTTGTAATATCTGCTTCCACACAATGGTGCTCTCCAATCGCAAGCATATTCATAGTTTCTTGCAATCGTTCATTGTTTCTTCCTGTTACAATTATATTAGCTCCCATATTAGCGCATTGAACAGATGTTGCTCTCCCTATTCCTGATGAAGCACCTGTGACCAATATTTTTTTGCCTTTCAGTGAAAATGGATTATTTTCCATATTTTATAAAAATAAAAGTTCCGGTACTACTATTTTGTCTGTCGTTATGCGTGCCGTGCCCCAAGAAAGTCCTATTCCAAATCCGGCGCATAATAAATTCAACGGTTTTGTTTCCAATTCTTTTTTTAAATTTGTCACCATTAATAAAGGAATAGATGTCCCACTGGTATTGCCAAAATCTTTAATATTAGTTGGTGTTCGTTCCACTTCAAACTTTAATTTTTTGCGTATTTTTTCACATATTAATTTATTTGCTTGGTGAATCAACAAATAATCGGATTTTGACGGGTCTATACTAAAATATTCAAATAGTTCTTCAAATGCTTTAGGTACAGATGAAATGGCAAAAGAGAAGACTTCTATGCCATTCATGTGTAAATGAAGATTAGATCGTTTTATACCTTTCTCGTACTCTTTCATTTTAAATGATTCCATTGAAACAGGATTCCGGAATCCTCCATCCGGTACAATCAAAAAATCTTTCCCTGCCCCCATTGTTTTAAGATTCAGTTGAATAACATCCTGTTTTACAGTATTGTATTCAAGAGCAATAGCGCAGCCTGCATCTCCGGCAAGTAAATAATAACTTTTATCTTCAGGGCTGGCATAGTACGATTGTGTATTGCCAACAAGCAAAAGGCCTTTTATGTTAGTGGAAGATAGTAAGCCACTAATAATAGATAAACCATATACAAAGCCGGAACAACCTAAATTGACATCAAAAGCAATACATGTTGTTGGCAATGCTAATCGTTCCTGAATAAGACAAGCCGTGGCAGGCATCTTATAATCGGGTGTTTGGCAAACAAAAACCAATACATTAATATCGTCTTTTGCCCATGCTAAATCTATCAACAGTTTTTCTGCTGCTTTTACGCATAAATCTGAAGTACATATCGACCCATCATGCTTGACCCAATGTTTTCTTTCCACACCTACAGTTTCTATATATTTATTAATTTCATTTTTTGATATAATATTAGTTTCTTTATTTTCTGAAACATTCGAAGGCACACAAGCTGCCACACCTGCTATTTTTACATTTTTTATATCGACATAAGCCATTATTTTCCTCCCATTATATTGTATTCCTTCTTGCTAATTTTACTGTAAGTTTTAATTGACCAAAGAGAGGCAACTGTTATGTCAGGATACATCCTTGCTACAATTTTTTGTAAAGTGTCGTCTGTACCTACCTCATAAAATGTCGCTATTCCATCTTCCACCATATTGTGCACCATAGACGTCCAGCGTACCGGATGGGTAATATGTTTTTTCAAATTTTCTTTTATTTCCTCCGGGTCGGTATGGGGTTTGGCATCCACACATTGGTAAACCGGAATAGAAGGAGTTGAAAATGAAGTTTTGTCAATAATTTTACTTAATTCTATTTCGGCATCTTTCATATAAGGCGAATGAAAAGAGCCTCCGATAAGCAGGGGAACTGCCTTTTTGGCTCCCTCGTTTTTAAACGCCTTGCATGCCAGCCGGATACCATTCTTTGAACCGGTAATTACTACCTGTCCGGGACCATTATAGTTTGCAAAGTAGATTTGCTCGCCCGATTCATTCGCTATTTCAGCTATCCGTTTTGCAATATATTCATCAGACAAGCCTATAATTGCAGCCATCGCTGTTTTGTATTTTTCGCAAACTATCTGTGCAATAGTCGCCCTATTTGACACTAAGTTTAACCCATCCTCGAAAGATATTGTTTTATTAACTACCAAAGCAGCAAACTCACCGAGCGAATGTCCGGCAACAGCGTCCGGTTGTAGTTCACTTTGGGTCAAGGCTAAAACAACTTCGTAAATAAAGACAGCCGGTTGAGTATTTTTAGTTTCAGACAAACTTTCTGCCTCTTCATTAAACATGACTTCTGTTATTTTTCTTCCTAAAAAATCATTAGCTCTCTCAAACATTTCTCGTGCTACAGGGAAATGCTTATATAGCTCCTTTCCCATTCCTGCTATTTGACAACCTTGTCCCGGAAAAATAAATGCTTTCATATTTAAAGTGTTACTCCTCCATCAATTTTCAAACTTGTACCAGTCACCCATGCAGAAGCGTCGGATAACAAATAGATAATACC
This sequence comes from Bacteroidales bacterium, assembly GCA_031264975.1. Taxonomy (GTDB): domain Bacteria; phylum Bacteroidota; class Bacteroidia; order Bacteroidales; family WCHB1-69; genus JAIROC01. The sequence continues at coordinate 6,428 of JAISDH010000035.1, read as the reverse complement.
AAAAGCAACTTCCTGTGGTTGCCCATACTTTTTTAATGGATATTTTTCAATATCTTTCCTTCTATCTTCTTCTGAATAAGTGCCTCTATGTATAAGCGGAGTTTCAATCATTCCGGGGTTAACGCTATTACATCTAATGCCATTATGAGCCAACTCCAAGGCAGCACTTCTCATAAATGCGTCGATAGCGTTTTTGGACATTTCATACATGCTATTTCCCAGACTTACTTTATAAACACCTCCTACTGAGGATGAAAAAACAATAGATGCTTTTTTGCTGAATTTCTTCTTTTTTATACACCGTTGAGTTAAAAATACAGGTGTAAAAGTGTTGATATTTAATATATTTATAAGATCATGTTCATTAATAAATTTTAGTGGTAATGTTTTTATTACTCCCGCATTGTTAACTAAGCCATCTAATTGTGGAATAGATTCGATCAATCTGTCCAAATCTTCCGGTATCGTCAAGTCGGCAATAATTTTTTGATGACCGTCGCCTTCGAGCTGCGCAAAGGTTTCGTTAAGGCGTTCTTCATTGCGGGCGGTAATAATTACTTTAGCACCCATTTTTGAACATTCAATTGCCGTAGCCTGCCCTATACCCGATGAGGCGCCTGTAATCAGGGTGATTTTACCATCTAAAGAAAAAGGATTGTATGACATGATATATTATTTATATTACCTTTTACTTTTTACAATTTGATATAAATCATCAATTGTTTCCGCATTAACAATATCATTCCCTTTCAATAAAACTTCATACTCTTCGTCCACCATTGAAATGATTGATAACGCTGTTAAAGACGACCATTCATCTAATGCCTTGAACTCAGTTTCAGGAGTAAAAGCGCTTGCATCGGTTTCATCAAACTGTGCAGCAAATTTTTCAATAAATTCTTGTAATTCCATAAAATAAAAATTTAATAATTAGTAATTTAAATAGCATTATATATATTCTAATATTTCCAGAAAATATCTGTCTGAACGACTTTTGCCGGATTTCCCAACACCAATGAGTATGCCGGAACATTAGCATAAACCACTGCATGAGCGCCAACAATGGCGCCGTCTCCTATTTTTACTCCCGGCATAATAGTGCAACCCTCACATAGCCATACGTGATTTCCAATAACAACAGACCGGGTATTCTTATATCCCTGCTGCGACAAATAGTGTCCACCATTATTATCTCTTATGGTTATATTTCTTCCCATCATAACATGCCCGCCTATTTCAATCCTCTCGGCACATATTATTGTGGTATTCATATTGGTTCCGCCTCCAAGTATTCCTCCAATCAGTAGCTGTCCGCCATTGAAAACCTCTATATCGGAGCCATATCCAAACACAAACCGGCCGTTGATGATTAGCGTTCCGCCATCATCAATCAGCAATCTCGTTTCCAATTTTGACTTTCGGAACTTCTTTGCCCCCACGCTTAATCGTGCGTTTAGCTGAACATTTGCTTTTTTTCCAATTTGTATAACTGTATATGGCGTTGGTATCAAATATCCTGTGTTGGCTTTATTTGTTTTAATATTTTTCCGGAGGAAATTGTAGCATATAAACTGACAGAAAGGACGAATCCTGAATTGTAACGATTTGCAGATATACCAGTATCCGGATATCAATTTTTTCAAATATTGTTTTTTAGAAGGAACAAACGGAAAATATTTATTCGCAACAGCCATAAAATCGCTATTCTGCAAATCTTTAAAGAACTCTTCCCTGTTTATTTTAGGAGGACCTAATGGTTTTACCAAAGCCGGATTACCTGCAAGAGCAGACTCAAAAGGAACTTCCACCGATTTGATTTTTTGTTGAATGGTCTCATAGTAAATCTGTCCCTTTTTCGAATTAAGCATAACAAGCGAGGTGCCAAGATTATCATCCATTGATTTATCCACCTTTTCTATTCTCCAAAAATCAGCCAGCGTAATATCAGCCATACGAGGAAATCCTTTAAATTGACAGCTGTAGCACGAAGGACGACAGAAGGCATTCGTATGCAGATAGCCCCGGTTAAATAAACTTTCGTCTTTGGTTATATAAACTTTCCGTCCATCGACAAAGCAAAATTTTCTTGTCAGGTTTCTCCACCCTAACTCCTTATTTTTAGCTTTTTCCCAAACTATCGCAGACCTGTATTTCTTTTCAAGTGATTCTCTATACTTTCTGTTCACCCAAGGGGAATTAATGCCACGGCAAATAAAATCGACAATGATTAAATTTTCGTGATCTTTTTTCAAAAAAGCACGTAATGCTGCCATTTGACAAGGACACCCGCAGACGAGAACTTTCTCTCCGGCTTTCAATATCTTGCGTACCTGATCATAAAACCCTATTAAATTGCTTTGCTGATATTTTGAGCTGCGTAAACGAACTAAATCCTGCTTGCTATTAGAAATATAATGATGTACATCGAAATTTTCATCATAAATAGCACCGCCCACATATCCTCCTTCTTTATACATTTTCTCTGCTAATGCGGAAAAAAGTCCACCGGAAGTACTGTCAAATACAACCTCCAAATTTTTGTGTTTGGCAGCATAACAGTCCGGTTTTTCCAGATCATTCTTCTTTAATTCTTTTATATTGATTATGGGACATACTTTTTCACACAAACCGCAATCCGTACATTTGTCCTTTGCGATTTCTGGATACCAAAAGCCTTCCATATCCGTTACGAAGGTTATGGCGTTGTATCCGCAAATATCGCCGCAAGCGTTGCAGCCACAACATTGAACTTTATCAGTAATAGAAATCATAAATTAGTTTAATTTTTTAAATCCCAAAAATCATGTTTCAGACTATCCTTGTGCGACTTCTTCGACTTGGTGGTTTATGTTTCAACCTCCAATAGCACAACGTTCCTTATCCGATTACGCTGGTTTGGCAGTTACTGTTTTGATACACCTTGATTTGGTCACTCCCATAAGAGGAATAAACTAACCCGTAGAAATCAGGTCATTTAATTGGTGTGGCGAATTTACAAAAAAATATCAAATATTCTTGTTTTTTTGTGATTTTTTTTCACCACAATAGTTTTCAAATTTCTTAATCTGGTCGAAAGCCACAGTGACCGTCAGGCCAATTTGTTCAAGATGAAGTATGATATGTGTTTTACCAATTCTCTTAATTTCTCCCGAAATATTCTTTAAAGGGCCACAGGCAATAAGCACCTTTTCATCGGGTTGATAATTTAATTCATTGGCCCGCGCCTGTTCCAAGAACTGCTGAATGGCCGTGATTTCACTTTCCCTGATCACAGCCGGTTTTCCATCATAGTACACCACATGCGACACGCCTTGCAATGCAATCATACGGTGAAGGAGCGGTTCCTGTGTATAAATAAAAACATACGACGAAAAAAGGGGAATCTCTATCAGCTTAATGCGGTCAGACCAACGGCGAGGCGACAAATGAAGCGGCAAAAAGGCAGTTATGCCTTCTTTTTTCAGACGTTGCACTACTTGTTTTTCAGCGCGGGGCGCTGTGTAGAGCACGTACCATTTTTTACCGTTTGCCGAACATTCAATCATGGTAACACCTCCATGGTTGCCAATATCCGCCGTACTTCCCGCCAGTCCACATAAGGAGGGGCTTCTTCGGGAAAAATAAGCGGGCAGCCCAACGCCGTATCATCAATGTACAGGTCGCCATACGCTTTGGGCGACAGTGTCCAAAGTTTCTGCCCGGGATTGACCTGAACCCCATACAAAGGAATGTCGCGTTCATGAAACCAAGCCAGGGCAGCGTCCAACGTGCTATTTTTTTTCTTTTTATCGTTGCACCGCATGGTAAAAAGAATCAGCCGATGGCCTGCATCAACCAATTCGCGGAGCACCGGGGTAGCGCCAATTTCCTTGCCTATATCCGGGTAATTATGGGTTACGCATGTGCCATCGAAATCAATAACTATATCCACAACTAAATGTTAAGATTTATTCCTCTTTATGGTGTTTGTGCCTGCGTTTGCGGCCTTTCTTTCCGGCATTGTCTTCACCATAATATTTTCCATAGTATTTATAAGAGCCGTAGGAATAATAATGGTAATAGCCATGCCATTTTTCTTCTCTGATACCGTTTACAACAATGCCGAAATTCTTCAACTTCTTCGTTTCGTAAATATCGTTGATAAATTTAATCCTGTCTTTTGGGGTATAATTTTGCCGTATGACATATACCGTTACATCGGCATGGCGATCTAAAATAATCGCATCGCTCACCAAACTCACCGGTGGCGTATCCACAATGATATAGTCATATTGCGTTCTCAGTTCTTCAAATAAACGGGGCAACGTAACTCCCTGCAACAGCTCCTGCGGGTTTGGTGGAATATGACCACAGGTAATAATATCCATATTGTCTATTTCCGTCTTTCGTATTACCTGCGACAAATCAGTTTGTCCAACAAGATAGTTGCTTAGGCCTTCTTCATTGTCAATGCCAAACACTTTGTGTAGCCCGGGTTTCCGAAGGTCGAAGCCCAATACGATTACTTTTTTATTCAAGGCCGCCAGGGCGGCGCCCAAATTCGCCGACAAGAATGATTTTCCTTCCCCGCTCACGCTTGACGTGATGAGCACCGTTTTTATCCCGCCGCCGGCCTGCATAAACTCAAGGTTTGTACGTAATGTACGAATTTGCTCGGCATGTTTGCTCCGACTGTTAGACATGGATAAAATTTTGGTAGCCTGCTCCACAAAAGAAATTTCTCCGATAACGGGACTTTTTATATTTTTTTCAATTTCATCTTTCGAGGAGATTTTATTGTCAAACCAGTCCAGCACCCACATCACCACTGCCGGAAGCAACAACCCTATCAGTCCGAACACCAGCAACACCACGCTTTTCTTGGGTTTTACCGGCCGCAATGTACTGCGCGCCGCATCAATCAAGCGGCTATCAGACACTGTGGAAGCATACGAAATGGCCGTTTCTTCCCGCTTGGAAAGCAGATAGATGTACAACTGATTTTTAATTTCTTTCTGCCGCGTAAGGTCCACCAATTCGCGCTCTTTTTTAGGCATGGAGTGTATCATAACCTCAAGGCGCCGATTTTCGGATTTAAGGTTCCGTTGTGTAATCTCAAGACTGCGGCGTAACGTTTGGATATTATCAATAATATTGCGTTTCAACGCATTGATTTGGTCATTAAGTCCCTGTATCGCCGGATTGGCCGACTTCATCGTGTGCAGAGCTTTTACCCGTTCCGTTTCGGCTTCGGTAAGCGAAACAATGAGTGCGAGCAAAGTGGGATCGCTAAGCCCCAGCGTGGCCGGAGTGGTGCCGCCATTATTTTCATTCGACAGCACGTAGTTTTCGATGTGTTGAAGCACCTCCAATTGTATGTTAACCTGATTTAACTCTATATCATTTTGCTGTACCGCTTTTAAAAACAATTCGGCCTCAGTGCTGATATTGGTAATACCCTGTGCCGATTTAAATTCTTCTACTTTTTGTTCGGCACCCTGCAAATCAACCGATAATAAATCCAAGCGCCCATCAATAAAGGCGAGCGTAATACCCGCCAAGTTATTTTTATCCACTATGGCCGCTTTATTGTAAACAGAGATAAGGTGATTTAGGATGTCTTGTCCCCGTTGGGGAACAGGCGACAGCAATGACAGATTAATCACCGACGTTCCTTTCGCCGAAGTCTCTACTGTTAAATTCTCGCGTAAACTTTCGATAATGGCTTCCCGGGGGACTATAGTTACTTCTATTGTTTTCTCCTTCCACAGCGGCGACAAAGAATCATTCACGATAGTGCGAATGCTTCCGAACGATTCGGTGATAAGCGCATTCCCCGGATATAACTTATTATCAAGCCGGAGCCTGTCATCCTCAAATTGAAGCAGAAGAGGCGCTTCATACAGCAATTCGGCAGGTGAGATAACTTCTATTTTTACCGGTAAGCTTTTATACAACTCTTTTTTACGCAGGCCATCCCTTACGGTATAAGTTACTTGCAGGTTGAGGTCTTTTACCACTTCTTCCATCAGGGTGTAAGAGCGTAAAATTTCTATTTCATTTTCCACTACTTTCTTGGAGGAAAACAAATCCAATTCTTCCAGCATGGAAACACCAGCGCCGGCGCCTGCTCCCATTTTCTTGTCATCCTTTATCAGAATACTTGCCTGCACCCGGTATTGAGGCGTGGCCAGGAAAAGATAAACCCCTCCAAGCAATATAAACACGCCAAAAGAGCACACAAACCATTTCCAATATGCCAAATACTTAAAGAAAGTTTTCTTGAAGTCGGCAGATTCCTCGACCGGTGATATATCTTTATATAACTCGTCTGTTGATAAGGCCATAGCTAAATAATTATTTTAGAAAAGTAGTAAAGATTAATACGCACAAGGTTAAAGAATTTATAATAATCGGCGCAAGTTGATAGGTTCGGTCTGTGGCGGTCA
>JAISDH010000469.1 GCA_031264975.1 Bacteroidales bacterium | reverse complement strand
ATTGGCACTTGTGTGGATAATCCTAATTTATTCAGAGCATAAACACCGGTTGGAATTAATCTTGCCTTTTCTCTTTTCGCAATAGCCTTAGCAATATCTTCGATTGATGGATAGACAATACCTATGCGTTTACTAATTTTAGGATACAAATAAATGCCATTTGAAAGGCGAACGATAAATTCGTCTTTACAGAGTCGTGAAAGTGCTTGACGAATCGAATCTCCAGACCCAAAAGATTTGAAATCATTTGCAAAAAAAAGATTTCCACGTCTCTTTTTTATAATAAACTCTTTTATTTTAATATGAGTTGATTGCATATTATTTTATCGTTATTTTTTGTCACAAATTTAGCATAAATATATGACGGAATTTTGTAACAAAAATACAGGTTTTTTGTGACATGATAAAATTCAATCCCCGAAATTCGTTAAAAACGCTGCATTTTTAATCCGTTCTTCTTTTTCAAATGAAGCCAAGTAGTTTTCTGCCTTTCTCAAATTGGAATGTCCCAGACTTTCAGAAATATAGGAAATATTAGCCCCCGAACGTTTCAAGACGGTTGCATATGAGTGGCGTGCTGTGTAGGTGCTTACGCCTGAAATGCCGAGTTTGTCGCCGATAATTTTCAAATGTTTGAATCCTACGGGTAATATCCTGAACTCGTTTCTTTTGTTCCAATGGCGTTTTGTAGCCATCAAGAAAAGGAAAAAACATAGTTGTCGGGGCTTTTATCGTTATAACCATCTTTTTTAAAATGTTTCCATATAATATGTTTTTATTGTAATTTCAATTAACTTTGACAAAAAAACATATATCTGTTCTTACGATGAAATTTACAAATTATTATTCACAGCTTACGGATTCGACTCTTCAACATTTGATTATTTCCGGCGATGAAAAAGTAGCAGAGTACCTTATTTGTGAAAAATGTATTTCAATGATTGAATATCATGCCAGGAAATTTTTCAGTGAAGACCAATTGGAATTGAACGAAGCTCTCAGCGAAGTCTATCTTTTACTGAGGGAAAATAATTGGACTCGTTTATACCAATATCAAGGCATTAATAATGCATCCTTACAAACGTATCTTTCAATAGTCGTTCATCGCTATTTTCGAAATATGCGTAAGAAAATAGATGAAGAACAACAGAAATTACATGAATGGCTTGTGGACGAAGTAAAGCAGCTGACAGGAACCGATGAATCGGTAACTCGGTTGAAAGTAAGAAATACATTGGAGCGAATGTCTAATCAACGTTACCGGATTATTCTGAAAAAAGTGTTTTTTGAAGAGAAGAAATCAAAAGAAATAGCTGAGGAATTGGGCATAACAATAGAAAATTACTACAACAAACTAAGTTTGGCTAAAAAACAGTTTGCAGAATATTATAATAAGAGTTATTAATTTAAGGAAGAATCAATTATGGCTAACGAGAATATAATTTCAGATAAAATGTTTACGAACGTAATTGATGGCGTTGCAACACATGAGGAACGGCGTTTGGTTTATGATGCCATCGAAGAAGATGATGAGCTAAGACAGGCTTTCAATGATTGTATGTACTTGAAAGTGTTTAGAGAAGAAATTGAAACAGACTTCCGAAAATATTATACAGGCCAAACGTTTGGATTAAAGCCATCTGTCGAAATATCGAAACTGTCTGGTATATACCAGAAAATCCAGCTATCTGTAAATAATTTGGAAGATGATTTGAAAAAAAGTTATGAGGACTGATAGATTTCCTCATTTTTGGACTCTATAAAAGAAAGGCAATAAGTAAATCTAAATACCATGTCATCACAAGTTACCTTAAAAATCAGTAAAGGGTTTCTTCTCTTGAAAGAGGAAAGTTTTATGGAAAAAGAAACCGTTGCCATTGGGCGGGCAAATGATTGTCGTATTATTTTGGACAATCCTATCGTTTCGCGTTACCATTGTATTATGGAAATAAATAATGTTTCTTAAATAAGTGAACCATGATAAACGATAAGACCATTGCTCAAACAATTTCGGATACACCTGCGGTGAGGAACGAATCGGGTATCAATTCTGCGCATGTTATGTACAAAACAAGCGATATTATTCGCAGTTTGTACCGAATTATGGATGCTCCCAGAGAGGGTGGTTTTGGACGTGTGTATCACGTATATCATACAGGTTGGAATATTGAACTTGCTTTAAAACAACCGAAGGGAAATGTATCCATAGATAACGAACAAAAGGAAACATTTATCAAGGAATGCCTCAACTTATTTAAACTTGGTCTGCATGAGCATATTGTCTTGTGCTACTATGTCCGGGAAATTGATGGCGTTTTATCTATTTTCTCGGAATGGATGACTGGAGGTAGTCTGAAAGATTTGATATATAAAAAAACAGGAAACTTATACGACGGTGAAGAAAAAATAATATTGGCGCGGCTTCTTGATATTTCGATACAATTTGCGCGCGGCTTGCATTATGCTCATAAACGGGGATTAATTCACAAAGATGTAAAGCCGGATAACTTGTTAATGACAGCAGACGGAACAGTTAAAATTGCTGATTTCGGTATTGCTGAAGCAAAGGAATTGTTTTCAGAAGAGAAAATCCTTTCAAGGCAATATTGTTCTCCGGAACAAATGGGAGGCAGGCCGTTGACTATACAAACAGACATCTGGAGTTGGGGTGTATCTGTATTGGAGGCATTTCTCGGGAAAATAGAATGGGAAAATGGATTAGTTGCAGGATATGCTTGCGAAGAATATTTCGATCAGACAATTATTCCCATGCCCGAAGCTATGAAAAAGATTCTCCGCCGGTGCTTTCAATATAATCCGGCAGAGCGTTGGGATAATTTTGGGGAAATAGAAGTTCTTCTGCGTGAAATCTACGAGTCCGAAACCGGTAATTTATATCCTCGTCCGATGTCAAAATCCGTAGTGGATACAGCAGCGACATTAAACAATAAAGCGTTATCTTATTTGGATATGGAGATGCCAGACGAAGCAGAAAAATGTTGGGCAAAGGCATTACTTAAACAGCCTGACCACCTCGACAGTATTTTTAATAAAACCTTGTATTTGTGGAGAAATGCTCAAATTGACGACATTCAGGCTATTGACACGATCCAAAACATATATGAAAATAACCCTGACGATTCACATATACTATGGTTATATGCCAACTTCTGCATGGAGCGGCGCGATTATCAAACGGCCATACAATTGATAAAGGGAAAAAAATTGTGGAATGATAAACGGTATAATTCTTTGATAAGTATTGCCCAATCAACAGGCAATAAACCTGTTTATCGTATTTTAAGCGGTGAGGTACTATATGCCGGGCAGTTGCATTTTGCTAATAAAAACACGTTTATCATCTCTTATTCAGACAAAGGATTCGAAAAATGGGCAATAGATATATCTTCCGATGGTGTCCCGGAGAATATTCACCAAGCAGGCCGGTATGAATGGGAATGGGAACAAGCTACTGTACTATGTTGCAGCGATAACGGTAAATATATAGTAACCCTGGAAGGAAAAACGGATGAGTTCGGATGCCTGGCAAACGGTAACGCCGTTTGTCTATGGGATACCGATAGGTGCCAATGTTCATTCCGGTTTGTTTCTCCATTATTTTCCAGTCATAAAGAGAAAGGTGCTTGTTTCCTTAAAGACAACAAACGATTTATGACGATAGCTTGGGGTAATGAGAAAAACAGTGTTGGCGAATTGAAAACATGGGAGGTAAATAGTGGAAAATGTTTACATACAATTTCTATTGATGAAATCAATAGTTCGATTCTTTTGTTTGCTCCCGGCGCTAAGACATTAGCAACAGGGACTCGGGATGGCGCCGTAAAATTATTCGATACCCGGACAGGGGCATTACTTACTAAGATAAATGCATCCGACCGGAAGACAAACATTCAAATGCTGCATTTTACTTCAGACGGACAGTATCTGAATATAGTAGATGCAGATAATGTGTTTACTCAATGGCATTGTACGGATGGTAAACTAATATACAAACATGAACATGGGTTCGGGAAAAATATTCATTTCTTCCCCGACGGGAAACATATCTATTCCATATCTTCCGATTGCAAATTGATAGATATCACCACTGGGCAATGTATTCACACTTCAAACGAATATCTCCCGATATCCGATTTGCTATACTCCGGTCAGGAATATGCTTTAACGATTGTGGCGAAACAATCGGGGGATTCTCATAAGTCGATTATTCTCATAAACTTGCCGAAATTCAATAGTGGGTTTTCTGTTCGATGGTCATTGAGTAGCGTGGCAGGTACACAAGAAATGCAAGATCAGAAACGTCGCTTCAACCAACTGGTAGCGGAAGTGAAAACCTGTATCCAGAAAAAGGAAATAAAAGCCGCTTTGAAATACATGGAGAAAGTATTCAATATGCCGTTTGTCCACAGGCCAATCCGGCATAAGCTTTATGACGAAATCGGCCAGTATTGCCGTGTCAAAGGGTTGCGTGCGCTTGTACAGGAAAAAAATGCCGGACAAGCAAATCATAATTATGCGTTCAATTCGGAAGGGTATGTCATTTCAAATGGTTGGCTATATGATATTATTAACGATAAATACTTACATAAATTCGACGAATCTTTTATCCTTTACACGTTTAGTTCCGACAATCGTTATGTTTTTGCTGTTGATAAAATAAAAAAATATCCTCTGTCCATCAAAGTATTTGATACACATACCGGGAAATATTTATTCGAGTTCGAAAATGCACACGACAAATCCATTAATGCTTTGGCCGTAAGTACTAATGGAAAACACCTCTTGTCGGGTAGCGATGACAGGACAGCCAAATTGTGGAATATACAGAAGCGCAAATGTATTCATACTTTTCAGCATGAACATGAGGTTAAAAATGTTTTCTTTGGACTGAATGCAACTATTGTTACTCTGTCAATGCTGCCGGATCATAAACAAGGAGAATTGATACTGTGGCAAATACGAGATGAGAAAATGCAGATACTTGGAAAACAAGTATCCTGTGCTTATCCCAACTATAATAACAGTAAATTATTATTAGGTATCGCGGGGGGAGTTGAACAAATAGATTTACAAACATTAGAAACGAATTTCATTTGCCGGCACAAAAATCCGCATTATTGCATTACTGACGTTCGGTTCTTTCCTGACGAGCGGTATGCTCTATCTGTTGGATATCCAGGATGGATTTGTTATTGGGATTTGAATGTAGGGGAATGTCTTTTTTCATACAAGAACGAAGGTATTCGATTATCGTTGCATCCTGCTGGAAATTATGCGATCGCTTATGCTGCCAATTGCTCGTTAATACGTATTGATCCTCTATACGAATTTTTAGGCTGGACAGACTGGCACGAAGAGGCCCGTCCGTATTTGGAACATTTTCTGTTTCTTTATCCGGATTGTACAAAAAACGATGTGGAAAAGATATTAATACCCGAACTGCAACGGCATGGTTACGGATGGTTAACTACTGAAGGTGTACTGAGCCAATGGGAACGTATGAAGAATTGTAAATATAAATAGATACAAAAAAATAGAAAGACAATGAAAAGCATTTTGAACAATCCGTACCGCATTGCCGGTTTACTTGTAGGCGCTTCCGCAAAAGAAACAAAAGCAAAAATTAAGAAGTTTCGTGTATATGTGGAAGCAGGGGAAACACCACCTGCGAACAACGATGATTACAGTTTCCCTGTGTTAGGAAAATTGTCTGTAACCAGAGAGTTGCTAAGTGAAACGGAATCAAAACTTGATCTCGACAGTGATAAGATGGAAGCTGCTCTTTTTTGGTTCTACAACGCCAACTTCAAAGATGAAGCCGCTATTGAATATTTGAAAAATAAGAATACGAAAGAGGCTTTAGAGATATGGGAAAAAAGTACATCTTCCGGATTGATTAGCGTAAACAATTGGTCGGCATTCCATAATCTTTCTACGTTGTATTTATGGAAAACCGCATCCGCAACTCGTACCAGCACTACCATAGCAACTGATCTTGAGAAAGGCATATCCTTGAAGATGAAATTTCTTGAAAGTAAATTTGCCAGAGAATTTGTAAGTATGGTAACCGACAAAACCTATTCTATAAAGCCAATTGACTTGGAAAAAATGTTTCTTCAAACAGTAAAACGAAACATTGAACAAGATAAAATAACAACTCCAACCGTGATGGCCACCATACTGGCAAAGCTAAATTTTGAAGCCAGAGATGAGTTTCTGAAAGGTTTTGTGCAAACATTTGTTTCTGAGATCGAACGCCAGGTGGAAGCCACTGCGCAAAAACGAAAAGCTGACCCATCAAAAGCGGCAGATGCAGGAATACAACTGTTCCTGGATGTAGATAGTCGGTTGGAACAATTGAAGGAGATGAGGGGGGAGGATTTGCAATATACTTCTATTGCTGATAAGGTAGCAAATGAACTTTTGCAATGCGCCATCGATAGTTATAATGATTTTCATTCTGGATTGGGAAAATTTCTGTCAGGCCTGAAAGAAATGATGGACAGAGATACAGTCTCAACTGTAGATAATGCATATGAGTTTCTGAATGAAGCAAAACCCCTTTTGTTGAAATTGAAGAATGCTACGAAATCATCATCATATTCTTCAAGTATAATAGAAGATCTATTCAGACAAGGACAAAGTATAGCTGTTGGAAAAATAGTCAAAAACAGATACGATGAAAACGCCGGGATTACGCAAAGCCTCGACGCAAAAGATATTTATATAAAAATAAGCACCCGTATAGCTTCCGATGCCGAACAGATGTGTATAGCTCATGTCAATGCCAGTAGTTCAGACCATGATCTTGGAGGTATTTCCAAACTAAAAAAGGTAATAACAACGGCATTGGAAGTATATGGCATGATAGACAAAATGGATTTAACTCCCGAATACCGAAGAGAGTTAAATGGGCGAAAAAACCAACTATCCGACTTGTCGGACAAGCTTCCGTCAAGTTATGATTTGGATAGAGCTATACAATATAAGTGGCAAGAAGAAAAGAAAAAAGAAAGAGCAGCCAAGCTCGCTAATCGGATTTACGTTGTTTGTGCCATACTTGGAGTAATTACAGGCTTGATCTTTACTATAAATGGAGGTGTTGGAAAAATTATTGGAGGATTAGTTTTAGGATTTTTTGGAGGATTCTTTGCAGGATGGATTGTGTCTGCTATTGTAGTTAGCAACAAATAAAATGGATAATTAATATATAAATTAAAAAATAAAAAGATGAAAAGATTTTTTGTAGCAGTATTACTGCTTGTAAGTATCGGTGCTTTTGCACAAAACCATTCCGCAGCGGAAGGGGTAAACGAAGAGTTAAATCTCATAAAAGTAGAATTGCAACGCTTGAAATCGGAAAGCAGGGAGTTGAAGAAAGAAACCTCCTCTTTACAAGCACAACTCAAGGCTACTTATCGGACAATAGATAGCCTGAAGCAGGCGACACAAAGGAATAGTAAGGCTATCAGCGAAACGGCCGACCAATTGGGCGTGAAAATTTCGACAAGCGAAGCTACTGCCAATGAGCAGTTTCAGCGGGTAAACCGTTCGGTAAGTAATACGGTACTCTATGTTATTATCGTTTTTTTGTTAGCTCTCCTGTTATCTGGTATCGTCTATTGGTTCCTGGCTAAACGGCAAAAAACAGATAAATCAGAAGTTATCGATCAATTGGACAAAGCAAAAAATGACATTGAAGGACAGTTGAAGAAAATCGAAGATATACCGGTAAAAATAAGCGAAGTTGTAGATGACATGAAAAATCTGGAAGCGGGCGACCATATTCTTGCCTTAAAACTCGCCAGAGAAATCAATACGATGGAACGTAATATCAGCCTGATGAATGAAGATACTAAAGGCTTGAAACAACTGAAACGGTCGGTTGAAGCATTGAAAGATAACCTGGCTGCCAAAGGATACGAAGTGCCCAAGTTGCTCGGAAAAGAATTTCATGAGGGTATGAAAGTTACGATTATCAACACGATTCTGGACGAAGAGTTAGAAAAAGGCGCCGAGATTATTACCAAAGTTATTATACCGCAGGTGAACTATAATGGAAAAATGATTCAAGCTGCACAAATAGAAGTTACAGTCGGACCTGAAATAGAGGAAGAAGAAGTAATTGAAGAGGCAAAGAAAATGGACGAAACGATTGCGGAAACAATTGCGGAAACAATCGTAGAAGACAAGGGTGATGATCAGGAATAATAACAATAATTTAACACACAATAAAGATGAGATTAAAAATAGATTACGGTATTGATTTGGGTACCACGAACTCAGCGATTGCCAGAATGGAAAAAGGTGCTCCGAAAATTATTAAATCAGATGTGCTGAAAGATACGGTACCTTCGTGCGTACATTATAATAGAAAGCAATATGTGTTGGTTGGCGATCCGGCAATGAACGTTATGAAAACCGACAGTCAACGAGCGATGAAAAATTTCAGAAAAGGTGAAACTAATACTTTTATCGAATTTAAACGCACAATGGGTACAACGGTAATCTTTCCGAGTAAAAATATGAACAAGGAATTGACTTCGGAAGAGTTATCCGCCGAAATATTGAAAAAGTTGAAATCGTTTGTCTTGGACGAAAATATTTCCTCCATCGTAATTACCGTACCTGCTAAATTTATCAGCCCACAAAATGAAGCGACCATCAAGGCCGCCAAATTAGCCGGATTCAAACAAGTCAGATTGCTACAGGAGCCTATTGCCGCGGCAACTGCTTACGGCCTGAACGCCGAACAAAAAGACGGTTACTGGTTGGTTTTCGACTTTGGTGGTGGTACGTTCGATGCTGCGCTTATCAAAGTAGAAGATGGCGCTATGACTGTTAAAGATACCGATGGAGACAATTGGCTTGGCGGTAAAAATCTTGACGAAGCTATTGTAGACCAGATTATCATACCCAATCTTCAAAGAGACTACCACATCAATTCCATCCTGAACGATCCCGATAAAAGAGAAATTCTCCGGAATGGAATAAAGCGGTTTGCCGAAGAAGCCAAAAATCAAATGTCGTTCAAAGATGCATATAACATTTTGTCCGATTTAGGAGATTTTCCGTTTGAAGATGAGTTTGGCGAAGAACCGGAAATAAATATTACCGTAACACAGAAAGATATGGAACGTGTCTTAGCTCCGATTTTCCAGAAAGCCATTGATATTACAAGGGAATTATTGAAGCGCAACAATATGAATGGTAGCGATTTGGACGAGTTGATATTAGTCGGAGGCCCTACTCATTCGCCGATTCTGCGTCGGATGTTGAAGGAGCAGATTACCGAAAAGGTTAATACATCGGTTGATCCCATGACGGTTGTAGCACAAGGTGCAGCCATATATGCTTCTAATGTAGATGTTGTAAGTATTGGTGATATCGATGACGATATAAAAGATCATACGATCAGATCTGGTCAAAAAAATGATGATATAATAAAAGATCCGTCAGACCCAAAAATACAATTGAGCCTTCAATATAATTCATCTACCACAGAAACCTCAGAGTATGTTTCTCTTCAGGTTTCTCGTGAAAAATCTACAGGCAAACTCCCTGACAAAATTTTTGCAGAAATTAAACGTTCCGACGGCGCCTTTTCGAGTGGGCTAAAACAGATCAACGACGAAAAACGAAGTATTGTTGAGGTAGAAATATTAGAAGAACCCAGGGTCAATGGGTTTGAGATATTTTTAACGGATGGAGAAGGCAACTTGCTGGAATGTACACCCAATGAATTTACAGTTATGTATGGAGATATTCCATCCCCTGTTTTGGCTTATCATGTTGGTATTGCCAAGTATTTTGAAGATAGGGAAGAAGACTTGTTCTTTCCGGTAAAAGGATTGGAAAAGAATAAGACAATTCCTGAAGGAAAACTCACGGGCGTCATCAACGGATTGCAGACACGAAGCGAAATCCGCTCGGGGAATGCAAATGACCATCTGCGTATTCCTATCTATCAGGGAGATTACAATGCAGCGGGTAGCGATCTTGCCCTTAACCACTTAATTTGCGAAGTGATTATCACTGGTAAAACTATCCCCGGACATTTACCCGTAGGCAGCATTGTTGATATTACCATCAAAATAGACCAATCACTGACCATGTTCTTTAATGCCTATTTTCCTGCATTGGATTATTCCGAAGAGTTGGAAATCGAAATTCAACAAATTCGAATACAGTCGGTACAAAGCCTGAAGAAAGATATTGACAAAGCAAAAGAGAAAGCAGAAAAGGCTGGAGCAAAAGAGATTATTGAAGAACTTTCTGAACTTGAAAAACAAGTGGAACACGATAAAGGCAGCCCCGACGGGATGATGAAAAATCAAGACCACCTCCGTAAAATAATACTCAAATTACCGCAGGTTAAGGCAAATTGGCCGGAAGTGGCAAATGAAATGAATAAAGCCTGTTCCGAGTTGAAAAATTTTGTTAGACAACTTGAAATGAGTGGAGACGGGGACAAATTGGATATGGGCAAAATAACGGCTCACTTGGATGATATTGACCGAAAAATAAGACAAATCACAGCAGAGAAAAATATTCGGGAAGCAAAGGAGGTGATACGGGAAATAGAAGTGTTGGATTTCCAAATTCGCGATGCTATTAACGGAGGTATGGAGTGGGTTAAAATGTTGGCTTATCTGAGTGCAAATGTTGACACTTTAGAATGGAAAGACCCCGTTATTGCACGGCAACTCATTGCAAAGGGAATGGAGTTGGCCCTTGCTGGACACTTCAATGAAATCAGAGTAATTATAGCGCAATTATATCAATTACTCCCTAAAGATACACCAACAGGAGGCACCTTAAAAGGAGGGGCATAATACCATCCGAAAGCAATACAGCAATGAGAAATACAATTGATCACGGCATATCTCTCGGCTTGCATAATGCTGTTATAGCAAGAATGAGAAAAGGTTCTCTGAGAATTATTAAATCAGATGTACTAAAAGATACGATGCCTTCGTGCGTGCATTATAATAAAAAGCAACAGGTATTGGTTGGCGCTTCGGCAATGAACGTAATGAACACCAACAGTCTGCGGGCGATGAGAAATTTCGAGAAAGGCGAAACAAATACCTTTATCGAGTTCCAACGCACAATGGGTATAAAAGCAACCTATCTGAGTAAAAATATGAACAAGGAGTTGACTTCGGAAGAATTATCCGCCGAAGTATTGAAAAAGTTGAAGTCATTTGTATTGGACGAAAATATTTCTTCCATTGTAGTTGCTGTGCCTGCCAGATTTAGTAGCCCGCAAAACGAAGCGACTATCAAGGCTGCCAGATTAGCCGGATTCAAACAAGTCATATTGTTGCAGGAGCCGATTGCCGCGGCAATCGCTTACGGTTTAAACACCGAACAAGAAGACGCGTACCGGTTGGTTTTCGACTTTGGGGGTAGTACGTTCGATGCCACGCTTACCAAAATAGAAGATGGCGCTATAACTATTAAACTGTAAATCCCGCCCCATTGTAACCATATTTTAGACGATTTGTCATAATTAGCTGATAAATAATAAAATATTTTGATAAGTTCTTATTTTTCTCAAATAATAATAGCTATATTT
>JAISDH010000422.1 GCA_031264975.1 Bacteroidales bacterium | reverse complement strand
AGGAAACCGTCTTCTTGCATACGAGCCAACTGCTGTAAAAGTGGGTCATAAAAATGATTTGTGTTCAAGATTCCGACAGCCTTGCGGTGAAGATTTAATTGAGAATAAACCAATACTTCAAACAATTCATCCAAAGTTCCATATCCCCCGGGAAGAGCAATAAATGCGTCGGATAACGCTATTATTTTTTCTTTTCGTTCGCTCATGGAATTGACGATAATCATTTCGGTAATGGTTTTATGACCGACTGCGTTACTGTCAAAAAAACGGGGCAATATGCCGGTAACACTTCCTCCATGTTGCAACACGGCGTCGGCAACCGTTCGCATTAACCCGATACCGCCGCCGCCATATATTAAATTTATATGCTCCAACGCCAATGTTTTACCCAATTCGTAAGCGGCTTCCTCATAAATCGGAACATTGCCGGAACAGGAACCGCAAAATACGCCAACATGTTTTATTTTAGTTTCTCTACTCATGATTAATCAATGATTATTATTTTCAGTTTGTATTGTTATTATTGCCAATATACGTTACTGTAAGCGGAAAGAATATCAACCTGCAATATGACATAAGCGTCCATGTAAATTTTATTTCTTTCCTTTTCGTAATTTTTTCACAGGGATAACGAATATTCATAGCTATTGGTATGTTGAATCTGTACGCTCATGGCTGTTTTGTCTGTGATTATTGGATAAGTATATTCCTATAAATATTGTACAGGAGAAGAAAAAGGAGGGAAAATGTATTGGAGCAAGCAAAGGTTTTCCATGCTGCTATAGTTACTTTCGTAGTCAGAATGAGGTATTTTATCGTATCTATTGTGCGCGAAATCGCGTTTGGAGATTAACATTTTTTTGTTTATAAATCTCATGATCTACCTTATACAGAGTGATATTAATGTATTACCTTTGCATGTCTATACTTTAAATGGAAATATGTGTTTAGAGGGTTTGAGTAGAAAAAATAATTAGTAGTATATTATGTGGAAGAATGTGTAGAAAATGGCAAATAGACGTAGAACAACTTATGTATTAAAAAAAGAAGTAAAGAAATCAAAGACCGGAAAGACCGGAAAGAAAAAAACATCCGATAAAAAAACATCCAAGTCGTCAAAGAAGATGAATGGGATAAGTTTTGTTGGTGTGAAAAATTTTGTAACCAATGAAAAGGTGCATGCTATTGTTGGCGTTTTTTTATTGATATTTACGCTCTTTCTTTTATTGTCTTTTATTTCGTTTTGTTTTTCGCATGAAGCGGATGATTCTATATTTAAACCAAATTTATGGGAAACGCTAAATACGGATGATGTTCCTCAAAACAATTTGAGGATAATGGGATTGTATTTTTCATTTCTGTTTATTAAACATTGGTTTGGGATTTCCTCTTTTTGCTTATTACTGTTAGGTTTTATTTATGGCGTTCGTCTGTTGACGAAAAAGTCGTTATTACCTGTTGTTCGGACTACGATTATTGTAGTTTCTATCATGATTTGGTTTTCGATGTTTTTCGCCTTTATTGTTCCGGAACAGGTATGGTTGGGCGGTGGTTTAGGCGCTCAGCTACAGGAATATTTTACGAAGAAAATAGGTTCTCCGGGATTTGTTTTGCTGATGCTATTTTTGGCTTTTGTACTTTTAATTACCTTTGGCGGTATACGATTTTATAAACGATGCTCCGGAATCATGCAAGAGCAGGAAGTATTTGAAGAAGAACAGGTCGAAGTTGAGGCGAAAGTCGATGCAAAACCGGATGATGAATTGAAGGAAAAAGAAAGTCAGGAAGAGAAAAGGATTTCGATATTTGCGAGAATGTTTTCCTTTAAAAGGAAAGAGAAAAAACATAAAAAGAAAACGCTCCCTGAACCGGAATATGGTAATACTTATCAAGTATTGGAAGAAGAGCTATTGGAATCGACAAAAAAAGAAGTGCAACCCTCGGAAGGTACCCTTTCTGAAACGCCGTTTATTCCGGGCGAAGATATTTTTATTGACGATAATGAAGAAGATATCTGCGTTCCAATCAATGAAGAGGATATTCCCGTTTCAATCAATGAAAATGAAGAAGATACCATTGCCGATAACAATGATGAATTGGAAAATACGGATTCTATAACCGAGCAGGAGAACCTGGACGATGAAGTGTTTCAAGAAGAAGAAGCGGGAGCAGCATATAAAAAATTGGAACCCTACGACCCAAGAGCAGACTTGCCTCATTTTCGTTTCCCTGAGGCGGAACTATTGGAAAACTATTCCAATACTTTGCGAACCAGAGAACAGAAAGAACGCGAAATCATAGAAAATAAACTCAAGATAAAGGAAACGCTGGAACATTATAATATCACCATTCAGAGTATTAGCGCCATTGAAGGACCTACGATTACTTTATATGAAATAGTTCCAAGTCCCGGCATTCGCATATCCCGCATTAGGGGATTGGAAGATGATATTGCTTTGAGTTTATCGGCTTTGGGCATTCGTATTATTGCGCCTATTCCGGGTAAGGGTACAATTGGGATTGAAGTTCCCAATGTGTCGCCGCAGGTTGTGCCGATGAGGTCTGTAATTTTGTCGGATAAGTTTCAGAATACAGATAAAATGGCGTTACCGGTGGCTATTGGGAAAACGATTTCCAATGAAGTTTTTGTTTTTGATTTGGCAAAGATGCCGCACGTCTTAATGGCAGGAGCAACAGGTCAAGGAAAGTCGGTGGGATTAAATGCCATTTTGACTTCCTTATTATATAAGAAGCATCCGGCGGAATTGAAATTTATTTTGGTCGACCCCAAAAAAGTAGAACTAACGCTCTATTCAAAGATAGAAAGACATTATTTAGCAAAACTCCCCGATGCGGAAGACGCTATTATCACAGACACCAAAAAAGTGGTGCGGACATTAAATTCCTTATGTCAGGAAATGGACCAACGCTATGAATTACTAAAAATAGCCCAATGTCGGAACATCATAGAATACAATGAAAAGTTTAAAGCCCGCAGATTGAACCCTGAAAATGGACATCGTTTTTTACCGTATATCGTATTGGTATTTGACGAATTTGCGGATTGCATCATGACTGCGGGACGAGAAGTGGAAACGCCTATCGCAAGGTTGGCTCAATTGGCTCGTGCCATTGGAATACATCTTATCATTGCGACACAAAGACCTTCTGTGAATGTTATTACCGGTTTAATCAAGGCTAATTTTCCTGCCAGAATTGCATTTAGGGTTTCGTCTAAAATAGATTCCCGTACGATTTTAGATTCCGGCGGCGCTGAAAATCTGATAGGGAAGGGGGACATGCTTATTTCTACAGGCAGCATCTATAGCATACGCGTTCAGTGTGCCTTGGTGGATACGCCCGAAATTGAACGTATTTGTGAGTTCATCGGAGAACAGCACGGCTATACAAATGCCCTAATGCTCCCCGAAGTAGAAGATGAAATGTCAGACCCAACACAAGAAGCCGACGACGGTGAATTTGATACCATGTTCACGGAAGCAGCCCGAGAAGTGGTCAGTAAACAACAGGGTTCCACCTCCTTTCTACAACGAAAATTCAAACTCGGATACAATAGAGCAGGACGTATTATGGACCAGTTGGAAAGAGAAAAGATTGTAGGTCCTTCTATCGGAAGTAAAACAAGAGACGTACTCATTAAAGATATGGACGTCCTGGAAGCATTTATTAGAGAAAAAAATATACATAGATAGAGTG
>JAISDH010000365.1 GCA_031264975.1 Bacteroidales bacterium | reverse complement strand
CGCAATTCAAGGACGCCATACAGGCCGACCTGAAAGGGCGCGTGCACACCGTGTGCGATATCATCAACGAGATGAACTGCCGGATTGCAGAGATGTGTAAAGCAGAACAACTGCACCGCAAGGGCAAGCTACCTAAGAGGGTATGCCACTGCGATACGAAAGTTAATAATATCCTTTTCGACAAAAACGGAGGCATACTGTGCGTGGTGGACTTGGACACCGTGATGCCGAGCTTTATCTTTTCGGATGTGGGTGACTTCATGCGCACAGCGGCCAATACCGGCGCTGAAGATGATCGGGATTTGAACAAGGTTGGGTTCAATATGGATATTTTTAAGGCATTCACCAAAGCCTATCTTGAATCTGCAAAGGGCTTCCTGACGCCCATAGAAATAGACAACATCCCATACGCAGCCGCCTTATTCCCCTACATGCAGTGCGTGCGATTCTTGACCGACTACATCAACGGCGACACTTATTACAAAATCCAATACCCGGAGCACAACCTCGTGCGCACCAAGGCGCAGTTCAAGCTGCTTCAAAGCGTAGAAGCCCACAGGACAGAGATGAGGGAGTATGTAGAGGGGTTGGTGGGGTAAGTTAAGTTGTATTTTGTGTTGAAAAGATACAGAAAAATATGATTTCAGACGAACAGATAAGAGCATTGCTCAATGACATCGAGAATGTTCGAGTAGAACGAACCATATCAACAGATAATACGGACAAATTTGCAAAAGCAGTATGTGCATTTGCAAACGATTTGCCCAATACGAGGGTACCCGGATATTTGATGATTGGGGCATTCGATGACGGAACGCTCAATGGATTAAAGGTTACCGACAGATTATTGCGAAATCTTGCAGGATTACGCGCCGACGGGAACATTCAACCCAAACCTGCCTTAATGGTTTGGAAAGCCTCTTTTCCTGACGGAGATATTGCCATTGTCGAAGTACAACCGAGTAAAATCACACCTGTTAAATACAAGGGGGTTACATACGTTCGTATTGGTGCGCGAAAAGCGGAAGCCAACGAGGAGGAAGAACGAATCCTTCGCGAAAAGAGCGAAGTAAAATCGCCGACATTCGATACAACGCCTTGTTTACACAGTACGATTGATGATTTGGATTTAGACTTGTTCAAAAAAGAATATTTGCCTAAATTCGTAAAAGCAAGTGTTTTGAAAAACGATAAGCGAACCGTCAAACAACAATTGGTGTCTTTGCAACTGTTTGATTCAGCACATGATTGCCCAACCGTTGCCGGAATTATGTTAATTGGGAAAGACCCTAAGCACATTCTTTTTGGTTCTTACATTCAATATGTGCAATTCGCAGGCAAAAGTCGCACCTCCAAAGTATTGAACGAAAGACAGTTCTCGGGCAATCTACTCACAATGCTGAAAGAATTGGACTATTTCATCAAATATACGATTCAAAAACAACGACCTGTATTTGTTACTGTCCTGCGGGAGGAAATGAGAATTAATTACCCATACGAGGCTATCAGAGAGTTGGCGATGAACCTCGTTATGCACCGCAATTACCAGACGAATGCCCCTGCGAAATGCTACGAATATTCCGACCGGATTGAGATAGATAATCCGGGTGGTCTCTATGGGAAAGTTAGCCCCGACAATTTTCCAAATGAAACCGATTATCGCAATCCTGTTATAGCCGTTGCAATGAAAACACTCGGCTATGTTAATCAATTTGGTAGAGGGATTGAGATGGTTCAGGAAGAATTGGAGGCAAATAAAAACGGATTGGCGATGTTTAAATTCGATGATATTACTACTTTCAAAGTTACAGTAATGAATGCGGATTTGGAAGCAGTAAAAATGACGGAGAATGAAGCAGGAACGGTGCAAAAGCGACACAAGGACATTGCTGAAATAGAACAGAATACAGAAAACAATTCTGCAAGAGTTGGAGAAATGTCAGAGAAGCGTCGGAGAAATGTCGGAGAAATGTCGGAGAAAAATGTCGGAGAAAAATTAACTGAAAGGCAAAAGATAATTTTGAAATACATATCGCAGAGCAATATCATTTCGGCAAAAGAAATCTCAGTGTTGTTGCAAATTACGGATAGAACGATTGAGAGAGAGATGCAAAAGTTAAAAAAAATGGAAATTCTTGAACGTATTGGCGGCGATAGAGGCGGTTATTGGAAAATAAAACAATAAGCCAATGGATTTCAACAAGATTTCGGAACAGCACATCCTGCATACACTGGCTGTAACGGCATTAAGTATTGCCATAGCTATCCGCTTTATCTGTGTCAAAAGCGGTTGCGATACCGGAACAGTTAATCTTGTATTTATCGTTGTTTTTGGAATTGAAGCAATTTTGTATCTGACATTGATGAAAACTATTATTTTTCAGGTTGAAAAATTGCTTGCTCGACGAAAAATCAAAAGTATTCCCGACTATCTCCGGTTTTTGAAAGAATAATCCATGTCCGAATCCGAATTATTAAAACGAATTTCCGAGTTGGAAACTGAAAATCTTGCATTGATTAGTGAAAATGAAAGACTGCGGAAAGCCTTGAGTTTACCTGAGAAAAAAACTGCTCATAAACGAGATGTTACTGCCAATGAAAAAGAAAATTCAATACCGGAAACAGTTGCCCCAATAAATAAGTACAGTTCCCCCGAAGAAAAAATAAAACTGTTCATGTCATTGTTCCGTGGGCGAACGGATATTTACGCCAAACGCTGTTACAGTAAAAATTACGGGAATGGTTATTATATTCCGGCCTGTAAAAATGAATGGATAAGAGGCGTTTGCGATAGGGCACACACGAAATGTAAAAATTGTATCCGACGAGAACTATTGCCTTTGACCAAAGAAGTTATTGACAAGCATTTGCGCAACAAGGACGAAAACGGAGCCGGAATTATCGGCATTTATCCACTCCTGCCGGATGAAACCTGTTTATTTCTCGCAATAGATTTTGATGAGGAAAACTGGCAACAAGACATAGCAATATTCCGCTCTGTTTGTAAGGAAATAGATATCCCGGTAGCTGTTGAACGTTCCCGTTCCGGCAACGGCGCTCATGCATGGCTGTTTTTTGAAACACCGCTTTCTGCAACATCTGCACGGAAATTTGGAAATGCGCTTTTGACTAAAGCCATGTCTGTCAGACATGAAATCAAGTTTACTTCTTACGATCGGATGTTTCCCAATCAGGATTTTATGCCTAAAGGCGGTTTCGGCAACCTGATTGCCTTACCTTTTCAAGGTGGGGCGCGAAAAAACGGCAACAGCGAGTTTATTGATGAAAATTTTCAAAGTTATCCCGACCAATGGGCATATCTAGCATCTATCAAAAAACTTAATCCGGAGGAACTCAAAAATTTACTTTCCGAATTATGTGAAGGAAACGGATTAGGAGAACTTGGTAATATGGAAATCAATGATGAAAATTCCATAAGACCATGGGAAAGTAAACAACCGGAAATTAAATTTAACAATAAGGATTTTCCCGATCAACTAACTATCATTGAAGCCAATCGTTTATATATTCCGAAGAAAGATGTCAGCCAGCAGGCATTGAATTGCATCAAACGATTGGCTGCTTTTTCAAATCCGCAGTTTTATAAAACACAAAAAATGCGAATGTCCACGTATGGCATCCCTCGAATTATTTATTCTCTGTATGAAACTTCTGATTATATAGGTATTCCACGCGGTTGCCGCACTCCACTTACTCAATTACTGGAAAACTCTAACATCAATTATTCATTTGAAGATAAACGAAATAAAGGAGAAAAGATTAATGTTAATTTTAGAGGTACGCTTCGCGAGGAACAACAATTTGCCGCAGATGCTTTGTTGCAGCATGAAAACGGTGTCCTTTCCGTTCCGACAGCTTTCGGAAAAACCGTTATCGGCGCATCACTCATTGCTAAAAGAAAATGCAATACGTTAATTTTAGTACATTTACATACTTTATTTGACCAATGGAAAAAGTCATTGGAACAATTTCTTGAAATAAATGAAGCATTACCAGAAATAGAAAACAAACGTGGGCGAAAAAAAAATCGGTCACTTATCGGACAAATAGGTTCGGGGAAAAACTCCTCATCCGGCATTATAGATATTGCGCTTGTACAGAGTTTAATCCACAATAATGAGGTTGATGATATTGTGAAAAATTACGGCATGGTGATTGTGGATGAGTGCCATCATGCGTCTTCGCTTAACTATGAAAAAGTACTTAGCGAAGTAAACGCCCAATACGTTTATGGCTTAACGGCGACCCCTAAACGACAAGATGGACAGCATCCAATAATTTTTATGCAATGTGGGGCTATACGATATGACATTAATGCAAAAGAGCAGGCCGGTAAGCGAAACTTTGGACATCACATAATCCCCTGCTTTACAACATTCAGAAAATCCTTAACACAAGATGAATCCGAATGGCATATTACCAAAATTTATGCTGCACTTGTTGAAGATGAATTTCGCAATCAACAGATTGTTACAGATGTAATTGACACTGTAAAAAGCCATAGAACGCCTATTATTCTTACTCAGCGAAAAGAACATGTGATACGACTATCCGATATGATTAAGAGTCAAACAACTAATACACATGTTATTACGCTCGTTGGGACAGATTCTGCAAAAATAAAAAAACAAACAATGGATTTTCTGGCAAACATTCCACAAGATGACCCCCTTATTATCATTGCCACAGGAAAATATGTCGGAGAAGGTTTTGATTATCCACGGTTAGACACCCTGTTTCTTACTTCTCCGGTTGCATGGAAAGGGACATTGGATCAATATGCAGGACGACTGCATCGTGAATATCCCGGCAAACAAGATGTGATAATTTACGATTATGTAGACTTTTATATTCCTGTCTTGGAACGGATGTATCACAAACGCCTGTCAGGTTATGCACAGATAGGTTACAAAATATTAGCAGATCACAACCAACCGGATAAAATCAACCTCATTTACAATGCCGATAATTTTGTTCCGGTTATAAAAAATGATTTTGCGGAAGCACGGGAAGAAGTCCTGATTGTCAATCCATTTCTACGAAAAAAGCGAATTGAGACAATTTTTGAATGGCTGAAAGAGCCGCTAAGAAAAGGAATTTCAATTACTATCATTACCCGTCCGCCGGAATCATACAAAGATCCAAAACCAATAGAGGAATGTATAGCGCTATTACTCTCGAACGTTTCTGTTATCACAAAACCTAACATTTATCAAAAATTTACTCTTATAGACAATCGCCTTGTTTGGTATGGAAGCATTAATCTTTTGAGTTACAACAGCTCGGAAGAACGTGTCATGCGG
>JAISDH010000316.1 GCA_031264975.1 Bacteroidales bacterium | reverse complement strand
GGCTGAATACCTAATCCGACTATCGGGATTTTAAATTGGGAAGCCAGACCTACTTGCCATGCTGCCCCATCTTTGTTTAAAGTTTGCTCTTCCGAGTTAAACTTGCTGAAGTTTACACCTGCCTTAACTCCAAAACGTAACTGCGCCTCTATGCTCCCAAAGAACATCACCGCTACTAAAAATAATAATATCTTTCTCATAATGCAATTTTTATTTAAAACTCCGGCAAAGGTAAAAGTATTTTTTTAAAATGCGAATAAAAGCGGTAATTTGCTGATACTGTAAATAATATTTGGAAGGAGATAGTCGAGGAGTATTGTTGGAGCGAGATGGAAGGACAAATCTTCATTCATGTCGAAATTACTCAGTTGCACCCAAACAGCAGCGTCGGCGATATCACGGCATGGCACACAACGATCCACATAAGGGCATAATCCCTGCTTCGGCGGAATATCTTTTTTGTATTATACCGCGCACGGCATAATTTTGTGAATTGCTTTACTATTGCGGTTAAACTCCGTAAGGAGTTCAAAATTGATAGCCCCGAACAAGCGCAGCGCAGTTCGGGGTACACCGTCCAAGTCCCGTCAGAACTCCGAAGGAGTTCAATTTCCTGCGAGCTTGATGGAAAGAAACTGTTCATTGCCATTTTATTTTTTCCCTATAATTTATCCAATATCCATTTAGTAATGTATAAAAAATAAGATGGCAATTATATTATACCGCGCACGGCATAATTTTGTGAGTTGCTTTACTGTTGCGGTTAAACTCCGTAAGGAGTTCAAAATTGATAACCCCGAACAAGCGCAGCGCAGTTCGGGGTACACCGTCCAAGTCCCGTCAGAACTCCGAAGGAGTTCAATTTCCTGCGAGCTTGATGGAAAGAAACTGTTCATTGCCATTTTATTTTTTACACGTTACTTAAAGGGATTTTTTGGATAATTTTGCTCCCCAGCTAGGACTTGAACCTAGGACCCCATGATTAACAGTCATGTGCTCTAACCAACTGAGCTACTGAGGAGTTTTTTTAAACAACCTTTGCTGTTTGCGGGTGCAAATATAAGGGCTTTTTTTTATATCCAAAAAAAAATGCAAAATAATTTTGCAGTTTCTTTCTTTACTTGTCCCTCAATGCAGTTTATATATTTGTAAATTCGCCATTTAGTCATATAAATTGAAATGCTTTTTTCAGTCGTATTTTTTTGTAAAGAACGTTTTCAATAGACGGGAAATGGGGCTTTTGTTTCGATTTTTTGAGTGTTTTTCGTATGATCGTCTGCCTTCGGTTTACTGCCCTGAAAACAGACGAAAAACCGTTATAGAAATATATTTGTACTTTTGAAAAGTTTTTTGATGATAAAAGAACTGTAATAAAATGGAAGAAAAGTCGCAGGCAGCAAATACAGAAATCCGTAAAATCATACATGTAGACATGGACGCTTTTTACGCTTCCATCGAACAGCGCGACAGGGAAGAATATCGCGGGAAGCCTGTAGCGGTGGGATATTCCGAAGCTCGCGGGGTAGTTTCCGCCGCAAGTTACGAAGCCCGGAAGTACGGTATTCATTCGGCAATGCCTTCGATTACTGCGAAGAGAAAGTGTCCGGATTTGATTTTTGTTGCGCCGCGTTTTGAGGTTTATCATGCCGTTTCGCGACAGATACGCGCCATTTTTCTGGAATATACCGATCTGGTAGAGCCTTTGTCTCTTGACGAAGCTTTTCTGGATGTAACGGTAAATCACAAAAATATCTCCTCGGCGATTGTTCTCGCCAAAGAGATACAGCGGAAAATATACGAAGAAACCGGTTTAAGGGCTTCTGCCGGAGTTTCCTACAATAAGTTTCTGGCAAAAATCGCCTCCGACTATAAGAAGCCGAACGGTTTTTTTGTCATCCTGCCGCAAAATGCCGTAAAGTTTATTGAATCATTGAAGGTTGAGCAGTTTTTCGGGGTCGGACGGGTAACGGCTCAAAAAATGCACGAACAGGGGATTTTTACGGGTCTGGACTTGAAAAAACGTTCGGAAACGGAACTGGTCAGACTGTTCGGCAAAACGGGACGCGCCTTCTATGAATACGCCCGCGGAATCGACCTGCGGGAAGTTGAGCCGAATCGAATCACAAAATCCATCAGTTCCGAAACGACTTTCCTCACCGACAAGGATTCCCTGCTGTTACTGAACGTCGAACTGTATAATCTTGCCAAAGAAGTGATTCAGCGCATGAAAAAAGAGTCTTTTTTCGGAAAAACAGTTACCGTCAAAGTGAAGTATTCCGACTTTAAGACTGTTACAAGAAGCAAAACCTTTCCGCACGGCATTACGGATTTCCATTTTCTGTGGGATTCAGGCAAAAGCATACTCAAGCAGATAGATTTGTCTCAAAAGAAAATACGTCTGCTGGGCTTGGGCGTGAGTAATGCAGTCGGTGAACCGGATAGAAAGTATACTCAATTGGACTTGTTTCGCCAAAATTAACTATTTTTGCAAAAAAATATATGGGACGAATAATGTCTATTGATTATGGGAAAAAAAGGGTTGGAATAGCAGTTACAGACCCTTTGAAAATAATAGCAACTGCTTTAGATACAGTTCCCTTGACTAAGGTTTTGGAATATATAGAAGCATATATGCAAAAGGAATCTGTCGAACTTTTTGTGGTGGGATTGCCGAAGAATCTGGACAATACGGAAGCCAAACTTGTGTCAGACATTAGACCGTTTGTCAAAAAACTGGAAGCAAAATTCAATATTCCGGTTGTTTGGGAAGATGAAAGATTTACCTCCAAACTGGCAATGCGCGCAATGATTGACTCGGGCGTGAAAAAATCGGAACGCAGAATAAAAGAAAATACGGATAAAGTCAGCGCTGCAATAATTCTGCAGTCTTATCTTGAATCATTATCAAAATAAAATTTTATGATATTACAAATATATTTATACGGATCGAATGTGTTACGTGAAAAAACAGAACCTGTAACACCCGATTACCCGGATTTGAAACAGTTGATCGACGACATGTACGAAACCATGCACAAGGCGGAAGGAATAGGACTTGCAGCTCCACAGATTGGCAAGGCAATACGTTTGTTTGTTATTGACGCAAGCCCGATGGCGGATGAATATCCCGAAGCCAGGGACTTCAAAAAGGTATTCATAAATCCCACAATTATTGAAACATCCGGCGAACCTTTCACTTATCAGGAAGGCTGTCTCAGCATTCCAAACATAAGAGAAGAAATTGTACGGGACAGCACAGTCAAAATCAAATATTTTGACGAGAATTTCAATGAACGTACAGATATTTATTATGGAATCGTTTCGCGTGTCGTTCAGCATGAATATGACCATATTGAACAGATTGTATTCACCGATCGCTTATCCCAGCTCAAAAAGAAATTGTTGAAAAGAAAACTTGACAATATCAGGAACGGGAAAAGTATGCCCTTATACAAAGCGCGAATAAATTAATCGAAATCATCGGCGAAGATGTCTGATCATAAGCAAACAGTAACTTTAACAAGCGATTGGATGGATAAAAGTTATTATGCAAGAATGCTTGAAGATATGGATATTCCAGAGATATACCTTATTGGAGACCATTATGTCGCGCAGCTGAAAGGCTCTCTCAGGCAATTGTCGTCGAACATTGAGATTTTTGATATTTGCAATACCGTTCAGGCATTCAATTTGCTGCAAACGGGTTATATTCTGCGTACGACATATCCGTTTTTCCCAAAGGAGACT
>JAISDH010000242.1 GCA_031264975.1 Bacteroidales bacterium | reverse complement strand
ATGAATAGGCGAGGGAGTGAAGTTCGGCGTAGGCAATCATCTTACGCCGAACTCGCAAACTCGGTTTAAAGAGTTCATTGCTGTTTTTATTGGTTAAAAATTTTTTTTGGTTTGGGGCTACTCTGTAAAAAAGGGTAGCCCTTTTTTTAGAAGCGCCGTGCATGTTCAATAACTTGGTGGCGTCAGTCCACTATGGGAGTCGGTAGTTACCAACCATTAGTTGAAGGCAAAGGTCAATGTCGTCAACTTAAACCGAAAAATCCACAAAGAAACAAACCCATTAGTGTAGTTGTAGTTCTGACGCCGGAAGGCGTCAAATATGAGTAACCCCGTGCAAGCCGAAGGCGCAGCTCGGGGTAGTGCGTATACATCTCCTTCTCAACTCCGTATGGAGTTGAACTACTTCGCAGTTCCGATGAAGAGGACGTATTTCTACCCCGAGCAAGCGGAGCGCAGCTCGGGGTTATACATATTGAACGCCTTCCGGCGTTCCTTAAGTTGACGACATTAGGCATGTCCTTAAGTTGTCAACTTAAGAAAAAAAATTCACAAAGAAACAAACCCATTAGCGTAGTTATATTTCAGACGCCGGAAGGCGTCAAATATGAGTAATCCCGCGCAAGCCGGAGGTGCAGCTCAGGGACAGAACGTACTGGATTGCTTCGTGCCTCGCAATGACGGGTCGGTTAATGTCGTCGTCATACATTCGCCCGTCATTGCGAACGCAGTGAAGCAATCCAGAAGAAAAACGCTACCCCCCCCTCCCCGTATATCTTTCCTTCTCAACTCCGAATGGAGTTGAACTACTTCGTAATTCCGATGAAGAGGACGCGTATTTCTACCCCGAGCTGCGCTCCGTTTGCTTGTGATTATACACATTGAACGCCTTCCGGCGTTCCTTAAATTGACGACATTACGCATTGCGCAACGCTATCAATTTAAAGCCCTTCGGGCTTAAACTTTCGCCTGCGCGTCTGTTAATAATTAACCGCTAATCCTATTCGGAAGTGTCAGTATCGAAAAAAAAGTAACAGAGAATCATAACAACATAGACAAAAAATGTGTACATTTGTACCCGTGAATTAAAAAAGGAAATAGTATGTTTAATAAAGAGATATATATCAATAGACGTAAGCGGCTTCGTGCGCATTTAGGGGAAGGCGTCGTTATTTTATTAAGTAACAATGAGGCTCCGATGAATTATCCGTCAAATACCTATCGTTATCGACAGGATAGTTCGTTTAATTATTTTTTTGGATTGCAATTACCCGGACTGGTTGGAGTAATTGATTTGGATGAAGGCAAAGATATGTTGTTTGGCGATGATTATACGATTGACGATATTATTTGGATGGGAAATCAACCGACAATTACAGAACTTGGAGAGATGTGCGGTATTTCACACGTGCAAAATATCGACGCTTTTACCGCTTATATGGAAAACGCATGTGCTAAAGTTAGGAAAATTCATTTTCTACCTCCATATAGAGCCGACAGTCAACTACTGTTAAGTAAATTGACCAACATGTCCGTATATGATGTAAACGCCAATGCTTCTGTTGAATTAATCAAAGCAGTGATAGCCTTGCGTAATTGTAAACAACCCGAAGAGATTACGGAAATAGACGCGGTTTGCAATACAGGCGTAAAGATGCACTTGGCTGCCATACATCATTGCAAGGCAGGAAAAATAGAACGGGAATTAGCGGGAATGATTGAAGGAATTGCATTGTCGGAAGGCAATGGTATTTCTTTTCCTGTCATCCTGTCGCAAAATGGAGAAACTTTGCATAATAACAATCATGAGCAAATATTGGAAAACGGAAGACTGTTATTGGTAGACGCCGGCGCCGAATCGGTTTCCGGATATTCTTCCGATTACACAAGAACGTTTCCTGTTTCAGGCAAATTCACTACAAAGCAACGGGAAATCTATGAAATCGTTTTAAAAGCAAACATGGACAGTATTGCTATGGCAAAACCGGGTTTACGTTATTTTGACGTTCATCTCAATGCCACGACAGTAATTGCCGACGGCTTAACAAAACTTGGGCTGATGAAAGGAAATCCTGTGGATGCAGCCAAAGAAGGCGCTCATGCTTTGTTTATGCCTCACGGATTGGGACACATGCTTGGGTTGGACGTTCATGATATGGAAGGTTTGGGAGAAAATTATGTAGGATATGACGAACAGACAAAACGCAGTACTATTTTTGGTCATGCCAGCCTTCGATGCGGACGCGAATTGCAACCCGGATTTGTTGTTACGGTGGAACCCGGTATTTATTTTATCCCTCAATTGATTGACCAATGGGAGAAAGAGAAAAAGTTTACAAACTATATCAATTATAATAAGGTAAGGGAATATATCGGATTTGGCGGGATTCGTATTGAGGATGACATTCTCATTACGCAAAATGGTTGTCGTGTGCTGGGAAAGGCGTTGCCTAAAACGGTTGCCGACATAGAAAATTTAATGAAACAATAGAAAAAATTAAGTAAGAGTAGCGAAAAAATAATGAGAGTTGATGTATTGCTGGGGCTTCAATGGGGAGACGAAGGCAAAGGAAAGATTGTGGACGTACTTACGCCGCATTATGATATGGTTGTGCGTTTTCAGGGAGGACCCAATGCAGGTCATACCTTGGAATTTGACGGACAAAGAATAGTATTACATACCATTCCTTCCGGTATTTTTAGAGAAAATACAATCAATGTGATAGGGAATGGGGTTATTATTGACCCGTTTATTATGCTGAACAGAGAAATCAAACAAATTTCAGCGATTACAGAGGTCAAACCAAAATTATATATCTCTGAAAAAGCGCATTTAATTCTGCCGACGCACCGTTTGCTGGATGCTGCGAACGAAACCCTTTTAGGGATAAACAAAATAGGTTCTACTCTTAAAGGAATAGGACCTACTTATACCGATAAAATCGGACGTATCGGCTTACGTGTTGGGGATTTACTGTTATCTAATTTTCAAGAGAAATATGATTATTTGAAGAATATACATCTGCGGCAAATCGAATCCCTGAAGTTTGATTATTCAACGGTTCTGATAGACGGAATGCCCTTTGCCGAATATGAACAGGTGTGGCACGAAGCGTCTCAAACGTTGAAATCGTATCATATCTGTGCAACCGAATATTTAATTAATAACGCATTGACGGAAGGTAAAAAGATATTGGCAGAAGGGGCGCAGGGAACATTGCTGGATGTAGAATTTGGCTCATATCCTTACGTTACCTCTTCCAATACCATTACAGCCGGCGTTTGTTCGGGATTGGGAGTTGCTCCCAACAAGATAGGAACAGTATATGGTCTTTTTAAGGCATATTGTACGCGCGTAGGCGAAGGACCTTTCCCTACGGAACTGTTTGACGATATTGGGAACCGGCTACGAACGCAGGGAAATGAATTTGGAAGTACAACCGGACGTCCCCGTCGATGCGGGTGGTTGGATTTACCTTTGCTGAAATACGCCTGCATGCTCAATGGAGTAACAGAACTTATCATGATGAAAGCCGACGTTCTTGACTGTTTGGAAACGTTGAATGTATGCACCCAATACACCTGCGCAGGGAAAACAACTACTGAAATTCCCTACAATCTTTCCAATGGCGTACTCCCTCAATACGAACAACTCAAAGGTTGGAACAAACCTATTGACGTGAATAATATGCCTTCGGAATTGATGAACTACATTTCATTTATTGAAGCATATTTGGGATTAAAGATTAAGTTAGTTTCGGTTGGACGCGATAGAAAACAAAATATTATATTGTAATAAAGATGTAAAAGATGCAAATAAATTACAGAACAAAGTACGGAACGAAAACAGGTATCATTCAAACCAATCCTGCCGAATGATTCGACAGGTAATTTAATAATAACCAATGAAAATGATTTCGGTTAAAAACGTAACAAAATCATACGGACAACTTCAAGTGCTTAAAGGAATAACAATGGATGTTTCAAAAGAAGAAATAGTCTGTTTAATGGGCGCTTCCGGAGCGGGAAAGTCCACGTTGTTACATATTATAGGAACTTTGGATAAACCGGATAAAGGAATAGTAGAAATTGACGGACAGAATATTTTTAAGACGTCTGATAAGAAGTTGTCAATGTTCAGGAATCAACATATTGGATTTGTATTTCAGTTTCATCATTTGCTTCCTGAATTTACGGCAGCGGAAAACATTTGTTTACCTGCATTAATTGCAGGTAACTCAAGAAAGGAAGCCATGAAAAAGGCAGAAAAATTACTGTCCATATTCAATTTATCCGACAGAGCAGAACATAAGCCTTCCGAACTTTCCGGTGGGGAACAGCAACGAATTGCCATTGCCCGTGCGTTGGTGAACAATCCCATGATTGTTTTTGCCGATGAACCTTCCGGTAATCTTGACTCGGAAAATGCTTTAGAATTGCATAAGTTATTTGTAGAATTGCGTGATTTGTTGCATCAAACTTTCGTTATCGTAACGCACAATCAGTCGCTTGCAGCCATTGCAGACCGAATTTTAGAAATTAAAGACGGATTAATTGTTTCCGATTAGTTGTTAATGAAGTGGAATAAACTAACGATACTGGACTTTTATATCATCAGAAAATTTCTGGGGTCTTTCATCACCGTCATTGCGCTTATTATTGTAATCGTGGTAGTGGTTGATGTTGCCGAAAACATTCAAGGGTTTTTAGACAACAAAGTACCCGTAAAGGATATTATCATAGGGTATTATTTTAATTTTATTCCATACTTTGTCAACTTGTTCAGTCCGTTGTTTACTTTTGTTGCCGTAATTTATTTTACCTCTAAACTATCAAGAAATTCGGAAATAATTGCCATTTTAAATGCGGGAATGAGTTTTTATCGACTGATGTTGCCCTATATTATTTCTGCCATTTTCATTGGGATTCTCTCATTTTATCTAACCAATTTTCTTATTCCCAAAACCCAGCAGGGTATAATGGAATATAAGGAAAAATACATGTCCATACAAAGAAGAAGCAAAGAAGTGGACAATCATATAAAAACAGGGCAAAATACGTATGCCTACATACATTATTGGGATAATGTGAATAATTTAGGCTACAATTTCTGGTATGAGTTTATGGACGAGAACGGCGTTCATTATAAGTTGCGTTCGCAGACGATACAGTGGGATTCAACTTCAAATTCATGGATATTAAACAACTATATTCAACGGAAATTCGACGGAGTAAAAGAAACCATGGAATTTGGAGAGAGAAAAGACACCTTGTTGAAGATTAATATTGATGATTTCATTTGGGTGAAGGAAGGTTATACCATGATGAATTATTCCGAAATCAGAAAGTATATAAAAGAAGAAAAGGAAAAGGGTTCGGTAGACATAAGAACATACGAATTTGAAAAACACCGTCGTCTTGCATTTCCATTTGCAACTATTATCTTGTCGATAGTAGGGCTTTGCGTATCAAGTCGGAAGAGTAGGCAGGGAGTAGGACTGCATCTTTTATTGGGATTGTTAATTACCTTTTCGTTTATTATGCTTCTTCAGATATCGCAAGTTTTTGCAATCTATGGCGGTTTCTCCCCCGCCTGGGCAGCCTGGACGCCCAATATTATATATACCTTACTCTGTATCGTTCTTGTAAAACAAACACCGAAATAAAGCGAAAGATACAAGATACAAGGGATGAAAATAGTGATTAACGGTTAGTGGTAAACGGTTCATAAATAGGAGAGAGACAGTAGGAGCAAATGGTATTCGCCCTTAACAAGTGAAAGACAGCAGCAGCCTGAAAGGCTGGAATCTAACAGCACAGCGCAACGCGCTGTGTCTGCAGAAACACATAAAAACCAAGCCCCAATCGGGGCGCAATCAATGAAAGAACGAAAGGGACAAACAGTAGATGAGTAAACGAATGAATGCGATGAACGAGCAAATAAAGCCATTGCAGGCAATACTTCTCAAATTGTCTGAATCGGGGTTTACAGGATTAGAAGATGATTAGCATTTACAAAAACACAAAATCATGCCTTGATTATCAATTTTTTGCAACAGTATACTTTTTATATCACAACCGATTATTTTTGATTGTGACGTATAGAATTACACAAAATCTATTTTTCTTGAATAAAAAAGGAGCATGATACAGTTTTTTTTTATACCTTTGCACTTGGAAATTTGAAATAAGAATACATGACTAAAAAGAATAAAAAACGAGAGGAAACAGGACATTCATCCATACATTCATCCAATTCCCTATTGATTAGGTTGAAGGATATTTACTATAATCAACAAAGAGTTATTAATGTCGTAACAGTAGGGGTACTTGTCTGTGTTATTGCCATATTGGCGTATATTTTATATTATATTCCACGCCAACAAGACAAAGCGGAGCTTGCAATTTATAAGGCAGAACAATATTTTGCCATGGATTCTTT
>JAISDH010000238.1 GCA_031264975.1 Bacteroidales bacterium | reverse complement strand
TACAAATATAGCTATTATTATTTGAGAAAAATAAGAACTTATCAAAATATTTTATTATTTATCAGCTAATTATGACAAATCGTCTAAAATATGGTTACAATGGGGCGGGATTTACAGTTATAAACGTATGGGAGAATATCCGACAGCTTTCAAATATATTGATTCGGCTTTAATCTCGTTAACTGAAAATAATGATGCTTTTACCGTCTACTTGAATAAGGGGGATCTTTACCGGCAGGTGGGGTGGTATGATTCGGCCTATTATTATTTATTTCTTAGTCTGGCCTCTCCCAGTATCCATACAAGAAGTGGTGCCAATCATAGTCTGAGCTATCTGGAAGAAGAACGCGGGGATTATATGGCAGGTTTTAAATACATGGAGAAACATCTGCAATTACGGGATTCTATTAATAAGGCTGAACGAAGCAGGGATTTAAAAAAGATTGAAAGCTTGTATAATTACAACCTAATAGAAAAAGAGCAGGTATTTCGTGCGATGAAAAGCCGACAAAAAACGATATGGATTTATTCGTTAATTCTTTGCCTTATCCTTATCACCGGAGGCGGGTTTCTTTTCTATCAACGAAATAAACAAAATCACGCCAAGGAATTGCTCATCAGTAAACAAAAATATGAACAGGGGGAACAATTCCTCGAGGAACAAAAAGAAGAAATCCGGCGGCTGAAAGAAGCGCAGAAGCAGGAACCGGATAAGCATCAAAGATACAGGTTTGCTATTCAGGAACAAATGTTGAATATGGAAATGGCGTATAATAAACAAAAGTACGACTTACGAAAGCACTCATACTCAGAATTTAAAAAGAGCGCTCTCTGCAAATTGTTCCTTTCATGCAAAGATATGCCGAAAGAAGAAGACTGGATAGAACTCGACAAATGGCGAGAACTGATCTACCCGGATATGAAACCTTTCCTGAGAAATATGAATCCAAGGATTAATGAAGAAGATATAAGAATGTGTTTCCTTCTTACAACAGAAATACAAGGTAAACGGATGAGCGACTTGTTTAATGTGGAGGTATCGGCCATATCCAAAAAAAAGAAACGGATTTGTGAACTATTGACTGGCGAAAACAGCAGTGCCAAAGATCTTGATATTTTCTTAGCTAAAATGTTTAAAACGATCGAATAATCGACTGTTTCTGTCAATTCCGTTCATTTTTTTCAATTTTTTTCAATTTTTACTCACTATTTTATGGTGATTTGTTGATATATATTCCATTACTTTATCACTAAACACAAACTTAATTTTGTTATCACATGAAAAATTATTATTGCTTTACCGTATTATTTGCATTTCTTTTTTCCGTCAATGTGTATGCTGATAAAAAACAGATAGATGTTGATGGAGAATGGGGAGATGGTCCAGTCCGTTCTTCTGCTCCGGAATATCCGGTAGTATCTATCGATGATAATGTACTATCCATCTATCTGGCAGACGCTTTGGAAAGTCTGGTTATTGTAATCGCCGACAGCAACGGTTTCATTGTTTATCAGGATTGTATCTCCTCCAATGGAAGTGGATATACCTATACGATATGCTTAAATGAGCAACCGGGATGTTATACTGTTACGATTACGCACAGCCTGGGGTATTTGGATGGCTCTTTTTGTATTGAGCAATAGAGTTGAAGCTCTATCCTTTCTTTCAGAAAAACAAGTTGTGTTGTTTTTCAGCGATAAATTAAACGTATAAAAAAGAGAGGAAGAAAAATATAAATTATAACTTTACAGCAACTATCAGTAAACTATTCTTCATCAGAAAAAACCGGAAGTATAACTTTTAAACCTAAAAAAATGAAACATGTTAAGAAAATCTTACTCCTTTTCTTCCTCCCCGCTCTTTTGAGCCTGGGAGGATGCAATAACGATGATGACCCTATTGACCTCGAAAGCATGACTGAACAGGAGATTCAAGCTCTTTTCGTGGGTAAGTGGCAAGAGATAGAACGCATCGATCCTCTTAATCCGGATCGAATCATAAGTGCACGGCGTGATACCACGATTGTGTTTTCCCCAGATGGCGTATTTCAGGGAGATTTAATTGTTTACAGACATGACTACTACTCATTAGACAGGAAATATTTACGTCTGGGGAATGCAGGTGATATCTTTTATCACCGTTTCCTTTATTCCTTCACGGGAAAAAATAAACTAACATTGGATTTGGATAGCGGTAATACGCTCTATGTTTATCCACCTCCTCCAACAATCTTTAGTTATAAAAAAATTAAATAATATAACAGAAAGGAGGCAGCCTGTGAACAAACCAGAGCAGAAAGGCCTGTCTGTGGGCTTATCAACAAACAGAAAAAACTGGAAGTATAACTTTTAAACCTAAAAAAAATGAAACATGTTAAGAAAATCTTACTCCTCTTCCTCCCCGCTCTTTTGAGCCTGGGAGGATGTAACGATGATGATACCCTCCTTGACCTCGAGGGTATGGATGAACAAGATATCCAAACTCTTTTCGTGAGTGAATGGAAAGAAATAGAACGCATTGATCCCCTCCATCCAGATGTGGTTGTAGGTGCACGTGATACAACGATAATATTTTTCCCCAATGGAACATTTCAGGGAAGTGTAATTTTGTTAGATATCCGGTATACGTTCGACAAAGAATACTTACGTACGGA
>JAISDH010000227.1 GCA_031264975.1 Bacteroidales bacterium | reverse complement strand
ACTGTTTTCTGATATTCCAAATTGTTTAGATATTTGTGATGTTGGGAAAGAATATCTTGATAAGCGTCAAGAGCAGCAAAGAGACGCTGAAAAGAATATTTATCCGGAACATAAACTTTTGAAACGCTCCGACATCCTAATCCAAAATAAAGAAAAATATCATCTGCCAATTTTCTTAATTCTTCGTCGGATTCGTTTCCATCTAAAATGGCAATACTGTTGCAGTGTTTCCGAATGATAGAAGGATATTTCTGAAAGTAATAGGAAAAATGACGGGCAGCATTGTTGCTTCCCGTTACAATAATCATATCTATCGGACTGATTTTGTTAGAACAAAATGTTATCCTGTTCGTGAAACGCGGTTCTATTTCGCAAAGCATTTCGGCAATAATGGGCAAAAGGTGCGCATCATTGGAAGATAACTTGCCAATAAAAGTATGTCCGGAAATGAGGACTGAGAGAAAATCATGGAATCCGACAAGAGGAATATTTCCCGGCATGATAACGCCAACCCGTAAAGAAGTTTCTTGTGCGGAAAGCATCTCTTTATATGGTTGCGTCCATGATTCTATCTGTTTTTTGTCCGTCATTTCAGCAATCGCAAGGATAGCCTTCTTGACAAAGACAGGTATAAACCATGCGTTATAATTCTGTTCCTGTTCTATTTGCTGTTTCAGTTTGGCGTTTCCTATTTTATCGTTCAGCGTATCCTGCAAATAGCTGGAAAGTCGTTCAAAGGCAGTAATTCGTTCATTCAAAGTCATTGTAGAGATATGTTTTCATTATAAGGTAATACTAAATGGTATTATAATCACGTTTAGAACAAAAATATTGTATGAGAAATCGATTAATATTATTTTTATTTGTCTCGGCAACCCTTTTCAATGGATATTCCCAACGGAAAGAGACATTTATTGCATTGGAAGATTCAATTGTCCGGTTGCATAAAAGTATTCTTTTAGAATCCAATACCATACTTCGTTATCAGAAAAACGAACAGTTGTTGTTTTTATTGGAAGAGGCGCTGGATTTAAAAAATTCCATATCCTATCCCTTTGATTCCCTGAAAACCATTTCCGTTTTAATGTCTCCGGACAGGAAAGTACGTATTTTTACATGGTATCTTGTCAATGAAGAAGGCGTTCACGAACATTATGGGTATCTTCAAGCGTATGATGAAGAAAAAAAACAATATAAACTCTATACGCTAATCGATAAATGGCAACAAATAAACAATCCTGCTGCACAAAATTTGACGGTATGGAATTGGTTTGGCGCTTTATACATGGAGATTATCGAAATAAAAAGCACGAATGACAAAACCTATTATACGCTTATAGGTTGGAATGGGAAAAATATTTTATCCCAATGCAAAGTGATAGAAGCTCTATCTATCAATAGCAAAGGAATACCTTCTTTTGGCGCGCCTATTTTCAGGGGTTATGCAAAAACCCGTCTCATGCGGATTGTGTTTGAATATGCAAAACGGTCGCCATTCCATTTGCATTACGAAAAACAACTTTATACACAGAAGTCAACCAAAAAAGACAAAAAAACAAATAGATACTTAACCGATACGCTATCAACAGAAATGATTGTCTTTAACCGGTTAATTCCTATGGACGAATCTCTTCAAGGGATTCCGCAGTTTATGGTTGAGGAATCAAGTATCAATGACGCTTTTCTGGAAAAGGAAGGCAAATGGGTATATATTCCCGACATAATCGCCCGTAATCCGGATAAGCCGCTTCGACCAAGAGAACATAGGACAAGAAATTTTTATACGCCCGTTCAATAATAAGTGATATGAAAAAGACAGTTATAAAATAAAAAAGAATTATGGTATTAATAAATAAACATATTGTATGTTATCTCAATTATACGGAAAAATAACCGTGCTGATGTTCATCTTTTCATCTTCTGCCGTGTCTTTCGGACAGGGACAGTTGTTGGACGCCTCCGAACTGCAAAACAAAACATTATTCACTTCTTTCGAGAAAGCAAATGCCGTCTCTACAGACAGCATCTATAGATTGTCCTTTAAACGTAAGCTACCGGAAGATTTTGCACAACAAATACTTCAATATCCCCATTTGCAGGAATTACATCTTACAGGAATGCGATTAAAGGAAGTGCCGGAGGTAGTTTGGACACTGACCCATTTGACGGTTTTAGACTTATCCAATAATCGTTTGGATAGTCTTTCCTACAGGATTGGAGATTTAATTCATCTGGAGCGATTGATATTGAACAGAAACTATTTAATTTTTCTTCCTGTGGAAATCATTCATCTGTCACATTTATCCTTTTTGGATTTATGGAGTAACCTGATTATTACATTTCCCAAAGAGATTACGGTTTTGGGTTCCACGCTAAAAACAGTAGACATGCGCGTAATCACCATTGGCGATGAATACAAAGAACGATTACAATCTCTCTTGCCGGAAACAAAATTCCTCTTTTCAAAATACTGCAACTGCAAAAACTAATCATGGTGTAAGGGGCGAAAGGAAATTCGGCAACAGGCAATAGGCAACAAGCAACAGGCGGGCAAGGCAATGTTATCAAGTTAAGCGATAAAAAGCTCTGAAAGAGCGACATCAATAGCACAAGGCAACGTCCAATGTCGTCAACTTAGAGGGAAAAATTTACAAAGAAACAAAAGCATTATCGTAATTGTAGTTCAGACGCCGGAAGGCGTCAAATATGAGTAACCCCGTGCAAGCCGAAGGCGCAGCTCGGGGACAGAGTGTATATTTCTTCTTCTCAACTCCGAATGGAGTTGAACTAATTCGCAGTTCCGATAAAGAAGATGTATTTCTACTCCAAATTGCGCTACGCTTGCACGGGGTTATCCATGTTGAATGCCTTCCGGCGTTCCTTAACTTGATAACATTAATCTGGAGACTGCGCTGAACGAGAGACTATAT
The DNA here is from genome assembly GCA_031264975.1 of Bacteroidales bacterium. Lineage (GTDB taxonomy): Bacteria > Bacteroidota > Bacteroidia > Bacteroidales > WCHB1-69 > JAIROC01. The sequence goes on along the minus strand of JAISDH010000227.1, from coordinate 1,076 downwards.
CGAACGAAGGGTGCATTCTTACGGAATGCAATAATAATGTACTCGTTTCATTTTCTACCGAGAGGTATTCCCTACAGGAATTAATTCCACGCATTGTACTCGTTGTCTTTTTTTAATCCTGTTCATCCTTTAATCCTGAGAATCCTGATTTAGACAATAGGCACGCAGATGACGCAGATTAATGCAGATGACCGCAGATTTTTTTTCTTATCTGCGAAAATCCTATAAAATCTGCGTTATCTGCGTGCTTTGTCTTTTTTCTCGTGGCTTGCCTGCCTGCTGCTTGCCTGCCTGTTGCTTGTTGCCTGTTGCTTGCTGCCATCTTCCCTGTGGAAAAACTCACTCTTATTAGGGATAAATTATCCCATAAAATACTCATAAATAGGGATTGCATCACACCGGCGACCTGTGTACCTTTGCATTCTATATTTTAAAGATACAAAAGAGTTTATGACAACCGAACATTCACCCAACCGGAAGCGCAAAAAAGGTATGGCGCGACTGTGGGAATTGACGACGATTAAAAAGCCATTGGTCATTTCCGCTTGTGTACTGTCGGTACTAAGCGTGATTATTTCATTTACTCCCTTTATTGCCATTCATGGCATTATCCGGGAGTTGGTAGTGCATTTTGCAGATTTAGCGGTGGACGCGCAGCCGTACGCTTCTACGTTAAAACAACTCGGATGGCTGGCTTGCGGAGGCGCTGTGGCGGCTATCTTGCTGAATTTTCTTGCATTGATGTGTTCGCATGTGGCGGCATTCACCACGCTTTACCGGCTCAAGCTGGACTTCACACGACATATTGCCTCGCTGCCGTTGGGTTTTCATACCGAGAACTCCACAGGCAAGCTGCGTAAAATCGTGAATGAAAACATTGAAAAATTAGAGAGCTTCATCGCTCACCAACTGCCTGACCTTGCCGGTTCTTTTGCCATGCCGGTGGTTACTTTAGTCCTGCTGTTTTGGTTCGACTGGCGGCTTGGGTTGGCAAGTCTTGTGCCGGTCATGTTGAGTTATCTGATTCAGGCGGTGGCGTTCAGCGGTAAGAATGCACAGACTTTTATCCGGAAATA
>JAISDH010000212.1 GCA_031264975.1 Bacteroidales bacterium | reverse complement strand
GAATTACTTGCCGAAGAAGAATGTTATTTTCAGGCTACATGGAAACAATATTTGCAATCCATCTCTATCAAAGAACGGAAGAATCCAAATTTACAAAGACAACACATGCCCAAACGTTTTTGGAAATACTTGACGGAGAAACAGTGATTAATATTAGATTGCGAAAGATAAATAAAAAAGGCGCGAACATACGAATGAGCGAAAGGAAAAAGGCGCAAGCAGAAACTTGTTCACTTGTCTACTCGTTTACTTGTCCACTAATGAACAATCATATTAATCATTCAAATCACATAAATCACAGTTCAGACAGAAAGTAGTGAAAGGAACAAGGTACAAGCAAAGCTTCTGCCTTGCATGCGAGCGTGAATGCTTGCTTTTACTTGGACGCAACGAATGCTACATCCAACTGTGAATATCCTTATTTCATTACTCATTTTCTACATATCTCCAAAACTTTACATCATCTATGATATTCATAGTTATTGTATTTCTAAAGGCAAAATGAGAGGATGCTCCACCTTCTCTTATTAGTTCAGCAACCTGTAACCCATCTGTTTTATTCTCATCGGTTTTTATTAGAACAGGTACTCTGGGATTAGGTAGCTCAACATCTACATCTATCCATTCATAAGAAGATTTTGCACCTTCTCTATAGGCTTCTGTGACTAATATTTTAATCTCTTTTTTACTCAAAGACATTAAATCAATGATAGCACCAGCGCTTGCAACATATTGTTCTAATCTTTCTTCGATATTTTTCATTTTCTTTAATTATATTCTAATAGTTTTGGTATCAAAATTATATACAACAAATTTAACTTTATCTTCTTTACTCTCTATTATTACATTCATGTAGATTCCGGTTTAACCCTCGGTTTAAACTTTCCCTCTAAATCCACGTAAAACTGCAATCTCTTCGGAATGATGCAAAGATATAAAAAATACCGTATATAAAAAAAACGCTAACAATCAAATTCATGATTATTAGCGCTACCTATGAATGGTGACTCCGACAGGATTCAAACCTGTAACCTCCTGATCCGTAGTCAGGTGCTCTATTCAGTTGAGCTACGGAGCCTTCTTGCTTCAGAATGCTGCAAAGATATAAAAAAATACCTTTCGTTGTCCCTATATTGAAAAATATTTTATCTTTCTTAATCTGTTTGTTATCAAGACATAGTATTTCGAACGATTGACTATTTCCCATTTTGCGCAAATAAATAACAAATTCTGTTAGGAAATTATTCCGCATTTCGACAATAGTTTGAGATTTTTGTTGTAAACTTGCATTTCATTTTAATATACATGTATGGTTATCCAAAATAATAAAGAACGTTTTTTGTCTTTACGCAATAAATATCCTGTTTTCTCTTATGATTCATATACATACAGGATTGATAACAGAGATTTATTGATTCAATTTCAGTTTTCGACAGGAGAAAATATTCGTTTTAATCCTGAAGCAAGACTGAAATATCATCCGAGTTTTGATGCTTTTTATCTGAGTAATGATTTGTCACGGTTGGACGAGTTTGTTTTTTCTATAGGAATGATTGAGTTGATAAGTTACTGGAAAGCGACTTGTTCTCCTCTTGTTCAGATAAATGCAGGAGCATTGCCCAATGAGGCTTTGTCCTTTTGGAAAAAGTTGTATTATCATGGCTTGGGAGAGTTTTTTTATCGTAATTCGATAGAAACAGATAATAACAGTTTTATGGATATTGTTACGCAGGGAAATTCTACAAAAAAAGATTTTCCTGTTTTCGGATTGAAGGATGAAAATATTATTCCCATTGGGGGCGGAAAGGATTCTGTGGTTACGCTTGAACTCTTGCGTCCTTTTCATGCAATACCTATGGTTATCAATACGCGTGGCGCTACTTTGGAGACTGTACGAAGAGGCGGTTTTGAAAATAATTTTCTGGAAATACAACGGAAAATAGATACATCGTTGTTGAAACTGAATGAACAGGGCTATCTAAACGGACATACTCCTTTTTCTGCCATGCTGGCTTTTTATTCGATATTGGTTTCTGTTGTTTCGGGAAAAAAGAACATTGTACTTTCCAATGAATCAAGCGCCAATGAATCGACGGTAATTGGACTGGACGTTAATCATCAATATTCAAAGTCGTTTGAATTTGAAGCTGACTTTCGGACTTACGTTGCCGCTTATTTGTCTAAGGAGGTGAATTATTACAGTTTTCTTCGTCCGTTAAGCGAATTGCAAATTGCATGTCTGTTTGCCAGACAAGAACAATATTTTTCTGTCTTTAAAAGTTGTAATGTGGGGAGTAAAACGGATATTTGGTGTTGCCATTGTGCGAAATGTTTGTTTACCTTCATCATCTTATCTCCTTTTATCTCTCCCGAACAGTTAAGTTCTATTTTTGGAGAAAACCTCTTGGAGAAAGAAAGTTTATTGCCTGTTTTGCAGGAATTATGCGGCATGACGGAAGAAAAACCTTTTGAGTGTGTTGGAACAATAGATGAAGTTTGTTTGGCGTTGACCCAGGCAGTGAAACAGTATGACAAATTACCTTTTTTACTGCATTATTTTACGACAACATCCTTATATCAACAATATCGTTGTGTGGATTTTGAAAGTCAATTGCATAGACTGAACAGCCAACACTTTCTGCCGGAAAAAGAATTTGAACTATTGAAAAAGCAATTTAACCTATAATATATGAAGAATATAGCAGTTTTTGGAGCATACGGACAACTTGGACAAAGTATAATGAATCTTTCATACGATTATCCGCAATATCATTTTATTTTTACGGATGTGGATACATTGGATATTTCGGATTATAATGCGATAGAGAATTTTGTTTCCATATTTCGTCCGGATATTTTTATTAATTGTGCAGCCTATACGGCGGTGGATAAGGCAGAACAGGAAAAGGAACTGGCAATGCAATTGAATGCGCTTGCCGTTGAGAACCTTGCTGCTATTGCAAACAGGAATAGAATCTTTATGATACATATTTCTACCGATTATGTATTTGACGGCAAAGGATATAAACCCTATCGGGAAGATGATAAAACTTGTCCTGTTTCTGTTTATGGTCAAACGAAACGGAGCGGAGAGGAGGCTGTTTTGTCAAGTGGATGCAGGGCTGTTATTGTTCGTACTTCCTGGTTATATTCCGAATATGGTACTAATTTTGTAAAGACGATGTTGCGTTTGGGAAAAGAACGGGAACAATTGACGGTTGTTTCCGACCAAACAGGTACGCCAACATACGCGCACGATTTGGCAACGGCAATTATGACAATCGTAGAACAGAATGAGAAAATTCATCAGACAGAAATATATCATTATTCCAATGAAGGGGTGGGTAGCTGGTATGATTTTGCGATAGAAATAATGCGTCTGGGAAAACGAACATGTACGATAACCCCCATACCGACAGAAGACTATCCAACGCCTGCCCTGCGCCCTTATTACAGTGTGTTGTCTAAACAAAAAATAAAATCGCATTTTGCCGTAACCATTCCCTATTGGAAAGACAGTCTGGAAATCTGTATGAAGAATATACTTAATCCTGTTGAATGAAAAAGAGCGAGTTTGCCGCGCTGATTATTAAAAAACTGCAACATATTCCTACGCAAGGTCAAAAACAGGCAATTACTCTCTTTGCCGATTATATGTGTTGTAGGGAAAAAGAAGCGGTGATGCTTTTGAAAGGGTATGCAGGTACCGGTAAAACGTCATTGGTTAGCGCTTTTGTTCGGGCGTTGGGTGAAGTTAAAATAAAGACGGTTTTATTAGCGCCTACAGGTCGTGCGGCAAAGGTATTGGGCAATTATTCTTCCCGTCAGGCTTATACGATTCACAAGGAAATATACCGGATTAAGCCCGACAAAGAAGGAAATGAACGTTTGGTCTTGCGCGAAAACGAACATCAAAATACAATTTTTTTTGTAGACGAGGCGTCTATGATATATGACGTTCAGCCGTTACAGAATGCGATGTTGCTTTTTCAAGATACCAATTTGTTGTATAATTTGTTTTCGTATGTGGAACAGGGGAAAAATTGCAGACTGGTATTTATCGGGGATACGGCACAGTTGCCTCCGGTTGGGTTGCAATACAGTCCGGCTTTGGACGCTGATTTTTTGAAAGATAACTTTTCCAAATTGGTATTTGACTGTGAACTCAAAGAAGTGGTTCGTCAGGTTAAAAAGTCCGGCATATTGTACAATGCTACGAAAATCCGGGCTTTGTTGGGAAAACATTCTTCAGAGGAATATAAATTTGTCCTGGATAAATTTGACGATACTGTTTCGGTAGCTACCAATGATTTGCTGGACGCGTTGGAACAGGCTTATCAAAAATATGATTATGAAAATGTAGTAGCCGTTACGCGTAGTAATAAGCAGGCAAACATGTTGAATCAGGCAATACGTAACAGAATCCTTTACCGTGAATCCGACTTGGAAAAAGGAGATAGCATGATTAGCTTGAAAAACAATTATTTTTGGTTGTCCCAAGATGCTGAAACCAAATTTATAGCCAATGGAGACATGCTGGAAATCGTTCACGTTTCTCAGATAGAAGAGCGGTACGGTTTCCGGTTTGCGGATGTGAAAGTGCGTTTTCCTGACTACGAAATGGACGATATAAAACTAAAGTTAATTTTAGACACGCTCTATGTTGAAAGCGCTGCAATGACAAACGAAAGTAGAACACAGCTATATACGGAGGTTTGTCTGGATTATGCACACATCCATCCTCCAAAGAAACGCTCTGCCGCTATAAAAAAAGACCCCTACCTGAACGCCTTACAAGTGAAATTCGCCTACGCCCAAACCTGCCATAAAACACAAGGCGGACAATGGGATATTG
>JAISDH010000188.1 GCA_031264975.1 Bacteroidales bacterium | reverse complement strand
CTATTATACAAAAAACAACGCAAATAATGCAAACACCTATATTTAATTCGTACATAATATAATCTATTTATCAATAAGAAAAAGAAAACGCTAAATACCATAAGGAAAATAATGATTCTCTTCGCTATCAGTCAAATTTATTTTTTCATGGATCTGGATGTCATTTTTTTCTATTAATTCGAAATATAATAACAATAAACAGAATGCACCAGATTGTCATGGTAATCAGAATGAAATAAACAAAATATTGATAAATTTTGAAATAGTGAAACACAAACAGTCCAACCAACCATAAAAAGCCCAAGCCACAGAACAAATTCTTCATGCCCCTGCTTACTCCAGTTAGCTGTTCTTTTGTGATCTTTCTCTTTTGCGCTATACTCATTGTATTATAACCGGCAATCAGGTTATAACATTTTCCGTAATGAACAATTATTCCAAAAAATACAAACAACAAACTGATAACCAAGAAAATAATATCAGTATACATAATTATCAATAATAGAAAAAAGTCGTCTGAATATGAACAGTTTTTTTGACGATCTCAAATTTTTACTATACAACATTTTTATAAATAACTGAATCAACCATTGCATAATCATTACAAGGCAAAAATTCTGTTTTACATGCACCTACTTGTAGTGCCCCTGCAAAAGCGTATACAACTGCAACACCTGCAAGCCAAGCTGCGACGAGTCCAGCAACATAAGCAACACAAATAAATCCAATAGTACAAATCTCTGAAGTTTTTATTTCAGAGTTATTCTGTGGCATACAAAAAAAGTTCTCACGATTTTGATAATTTGATGATAAATCCTCAATTACTTTTATGAGATCTTCACTTTTTCGGGTTAAGGAAACCCTGTTTTTTAAACTTAAATTAGTCATAACGATTTGATTTTTGATTTGATTAATATATATTTATACTATAAATGATGCATAATTGAATACCGGATCGGTATATTTTGGGTTGTAAAACGGGTATAAAACAAAATCTACTTCTTTTCTTCTGTTAATTTTTAATAATTGATTAAAAACAAATATCTTACTTTCAGATGATTCAATTGTTTTTCGTGCATAATCATCGTATTCGTAAGGAACCAATTCAAATTGTTTTTCCCATGATGATTGAACAGAATTTGCCATAACAAAAGGAGGATACTGGATTTTATCCAATACTACTGACTGAATATTGAATCCACCAACTTCTTTTAAACCTTCATTTACTGTTATTTCATCTATCGTGCCTGCTGATTCCAATAAAAGAATCGCTTGCCCTGTTTCCTTCATTTGACGAAAAATCGAAAACATCTGTATGGTATCTTTTTCATCTGGAATATCCCGATTCTTTATTTCTATTTTTTCCATAACCGACAAATGAATACATACGATTAAATCATATTTTTCACAACACACATCGGTAATTATTTCGTTTTGATGATTATTTAAGGCAAAATTCAATTGGATAAATGGAATATACTCAGGGCATTTCGGAAGTATCCGTACATTTTTAAATCCTTTGGCTGCCGCCATATTTGCCAATATACCGTAATCAGCACGAAATTCGAGGAAGTCATCTCCAACAGGTTGCGATGCAATTTCGTCCATCATCAGTGGGATAGATTGATTTACCGGCACGTATTTGCTATCCCTCAAAACAGTAGGATAACTTTTGGGTAAACCGGTAGCAAAATACATGCCTCCCAATGGAAGGATTCCTATCTGAGGCATTTGGTAGTATTTCCCTTTTTGTTCTAATAAACCTGTTTCAAGCAAAGCGTCAATAACAGCCGAAGGAAGAAAACCATCAAGATATGAACGTTCTGTTGGTTGCCCTAATCTGAAAATCGAGAAAATGAAGGCATACAAAGGGTTAATCCGATCTATCCTCCCCATAAATTTATTGAAATCAGGATATAATAAGCCTGTTTGGTCAAGAAATTGCATCATGCGACTATTCAAGGTTGAATAGGATATGCCATCCAACCATTCCCGAAGAATCCTGATCGACTTTGTGTGAACTTGAAACATAACGCCCTTTTTTAATGATTACTATTTTTCAAACGACGGTAAAATTCCCTTGTTTTATCAGGTTCATAAAAATTGAGTAACAACAAACGGTTGTCATTCATTCTGATTTTGATGAAGGGTGGCCTGTTCCTGTAGATGCACAATTTCGCCGTCTTTTCTTCGTTTTCCATGTCAAAATTGCCGATATAACTGACAAAAAAACCTGAACCGCCGCGCATCAAACCTACTTTAGGGTAAACGCTCACTGTGTCCATCGCCTGTATATCGGAAACTTTGAAATCATCGCCAAAACTCCCGCCCATTTTAATAACGCCGTTCTCCAGAGTAACAAGAGGCAGTATTGCCGCATAAACCATTAATAATATCGTCGCTGCCATAAAAATGGAAAAAATGCACCATTTCAAGATGTTGTTCTGCCAAACTGTTAATTTGTCGGATACAGGCGGAAAATCCTTTATCTTAATAGCGATCCATACGCCGGTCATTACGAATGGAACCACCATAATGACGCCCATGAAACCTGTTTTTATCCCTGACAATAAAAAGATTAAAGCGGAAAAAATAAACAAAATGCCTGAGATGATCAAAAATTTGCCGAGCATTTTCTTGTTGGCGTCTTTTTTAAGAAAGACACCTGCAATGCAACAGGATAATCCGATGAACAATAATGAAAACTTCATTGGTAAACATATTTAGATGAATAAATGGTGGACAGATACATGATTTTTTGGCTAATCAGCTCCTCTTCCAATTCTAACCCACTTGTATTGAGATAATTCAATGCTTTTTCATTCGAAAAAATCTCAAAACACAATTCGCATAAACCGGTATAGTTGAGTTTGTGCGTTAAGCCAAATTCCGGATGTGTTTTCATTAACTTTTCCTTTAACGCTCTTAATCCATAAAACTTGATAAGATTGGCAAATAAATCGTCGTTTGCACGGACTGATATTTTCTGCAACTTTTCTTCTCGCCAGTTGCCGATACTCAAGAAAGGCACATCCCTTGCTCCCACCCCGCAACATATCGTTGCATTGCCGTCGGGATGCAGAGATAAGGTAGAAATAGTATCCTTACAAGTATTAGGAAGATTGTCGTATTTAGTGAGGGGTATGTCCTCCAACTTAATGTATTTGTAACCTCTTCCATAAGAAACTGCATTATTACAAGTCATGGCATATTTCTTGGTTATAAATGGACTGACTTCGTGATGTTGCATGATACGACAACCCAATATCTTTTCAAAATCGTATGGTGTCAATTTGTTCTCACGTTTACTTTTGGTAAACTCTCCTGCGAGAAGAACAGTAATGAAACCCAGATCGCAACCGGCTTTGTAAGCATGTCCGATATTTTCTATGGGTACAAATTCCTGGTGAAATTCGCCGCAACTGACGTTTAATTCGTCCAATCCGGCATCTTTCCATTCCTTGAGGACGGAATATGCCTTTTCATAGCTCTTTGCCCAATGTCCGTTGGTTACAATCCGAATATTACTTATAGAGGTCTTGTCCTTAATAAATCTAAAATAATTACAGAGTTCCTCATGCTTGATCAGAGTAGGCTCTCCACCCGTTAGAACAATGGATATTACCCCTAAATCAGAGGCTTGTACGGCAATATCTTTCATTTCGTCCATAGTCATCCATTCCTTCTCTCGTGGAGAACAGCTTAATCCGCAATGCTTACATTCGATATTACATTGGTAGGTAACTAAAAGTGCTATGGAAGACAAGTCATTCATGAAAAATAATTAAATTCTAGGCTTAAAATAGATACTAACAATCTTATTGTCTTTCCCAAAAATCAACTCAAAATACAGTTTTTGGGAGCCGAAATTGCTTTTGTATACAACTTTATCGCCCACAGCATCCAATTTTTCCGCGCCATAAAATTCGCTTTTTGAGTATTTCCCAAACTGAGTATTCAATTGCGCCCAAACCACAGCCAATTGTTCTTTGTTCAGTTGTCGCTTCACGTTGTCATCAAAATGCCGAACGATTTTATCGAACTGCTCCAGCTGGAAATAGAGCAATATGCTATCCGCTAAAACAACCTGCTCTTGAGCGCTCTCAATATTTCGATTCATCGAACGCGAACCGCATCCGATGCAAAAAACTACCATAACAACAGTTAGAAATAAATAACTTTTGCCTGGCATCCCGTCCGAGCAATCATTCGATCGGTTCAATCCGTTGTCGGCTGATTCGCCGATGATATTTTTGTCTGCTCTTTGTATCATACAAATATTGTTTTTACTAAAAGCTTTTAAAACTCAAAAGTACTCGGCATGATTTTATCACACAAGACGCAATTGTGTCGTTTTGTTGTGATATTTTTCAGAGGCCCCAATCACCGGTTCTTATATAATTAAAATACATATAGATACGAAATGTGGGTTTCACCGCCACTTCTGTTCGGGCAGCATTAGAAGTTTTTTCTATAGGTAATTCGGAGTCCGGTCAAAGACAGTCTGAAAATAGGATATACAAGGAAATATATATAATTTTGCTCGTTCAAAAATCGAATCATGAGTATTGCATTGAA
>JAISDH010000169.1 GCA_031264975.1 Bacteroidales bacterium | reverse complement strand
CTTTTATCATCGCTACAAGCCGCTGCTCCTCCCACGTTATGATGTAAATAGCCGGAAAACGGGCTTTTATCTGAAGCGATAATTCGTTTTGAAAATTTGCAGAATTTGCCATGTCTGTTATTATTTTCTATTTTCAAGATGCTATCATAATTCTTTGCGTGCAAAGGTAACACTTTTTTCTTTATCCGCTCATTTATTTCTTGCCAATATATTTTTTATTCACTACTGACCGATTAAAATCTAAGATACTCCCCTCCCAAAAAAACAAGCGATTATCGTCAGTCAACCGAAAAGGTTTAATTTTGTTGTTATTACTAAAGAAAAATTTAAACTCATGAACAAAAGTAGTGGAAAAAGAATTAGTCGGACAGCCGGTTTGCAAATATATCTTGAGGTTGCTGCCAAGAAGCGTACAATTATTATTCGCAGTTTGAAAAATATACTGCGCACAACATGGTTTTGAGCATTGCCCGTCAGGGCATTTATATCAATAGAACGGAAAATCAACAGAACCGCTTTATTGCCCATTAGGGCATTCATCTCTTTGCCATTGATACACTTCCCCTACGGAAAGAGGAAACAGGCGGTACATGTTTTTCTATTGATATGAGTTCCCAAACGGGAAATGAATAAAAATAGACCGCCTACAGTATAGACACAGAAGCGTGTGTATTTCGTTTGCCGCTTGAAAGAGAATGCAAGATACGAGGCTATAGAAATATTTTCGAAAAAGAACTTTCTGATAAACAGTCCTGAGTAATGAAAAGAGTATTCCCTTTGCAGCTATAAAAATAATTGGCGCGCAAACGACGCAGAATATCAAAATTGACGCAGATATAATTTATTCAAACGTTTTACGATGAATTTCGGGCTTTGCAATTGATTTTTTTTGTTTACCTTTGTAGCAAAATTTCAGAAGCATGATATACAATACAGAAAACAAAGACATGGACAGCGTTCCCGCAACGGACAGCACGACGTCGCCGACAGCCGGAATTTTTGGCAGTTGTAAGGCTGGAACTTTGCTTTTAGCACGACGGAGCGAAGACGCTACCAAGCGGAGAAAATTTCCTTTCGTCGCTTTATCGAAACGACTATGTTAGTCCTTGTCAATAGTCAATTTATTCATTTATAAAAAATTATTAATATACACAATCTGATTACCGCGTGCGATTGGTTGATGTATAACAATGTATTATGAACATACGATTAAAAGAATTAAGTGAAATCGGTTATATAGATAATGTGTCGCGCAGCTTGGCAATCAATATTATATCTAAGCATTGTAAACACGACGCAAAAGAAAATGTTATCCGGATATTGGAACAAATACTCGAAACGCCTCAGGCTTTTCTGAACGATGAAATCTGGGGAAAATTGGCGGAACATTTTTGTCCGCTATCGGAAACAAAAACTTTTACTGTTTATGAATTACGGGAAAAAGTCTTGCCGTTCAAAACTTACGGCGGAAAAGACGTTGAAACCATCGCCAAACAACAAATGGAACTTGCCATGCGCTTACCTGTTTCCATTGCCGGTGCATTGATGGCAGACGCTCATGCCGGTTACGGTTTACCAATAGGCAGCGTATTGGCTGTTGAAAATGCGGTAATTCCGTATGCCGTAGGCGTTGATATCGGTTGCCGAATGACGTTGTCGCTTTTCGACGAAATGCCAGCGTTTTTAAGCCGATATGCTTATCAAATTAAGCAGGCATTGAAAGGAAAAACGCATTTCGGCATGGAAGGCGGGATTCCATTTGCGCAAGAACATGAAATATTAGACCGCACGGAATTTCAAACGGACGCTTTCTTGAGAAATTTGCACGGAAAAGCCGTTCGGCAGTTGGGTTCCTCCGGTGGCGGTAATCATTTCGTGGAATTTGGAGAATTGGAATTGTTTGAAGAAAACAGTTTCGGTTTGCCTGCGGGACAATACGTTGCTTTGCTTTCTCATTCCGGTTCTCGTGGTTTGGGAACGGAAATTGCCCGCCGATACAGTGAAATTGCCCGCGAACAATGCCGTTTACCCCGCGAAGCAGGACATTTTGCCTGGCTGGCTATGGATTCGGATGCAGGACAAGCCTATTGGATGAGTATGAATCTGGCAGGCGATTACGCAAAAGCCTGCCATGAACGTATTCACATCAATTTGGCAAAAGCCTTGGGAGTGAAACCTGTAAAAACCATCGGCAATCATCATAATTTCGCGTGGAATGAAACCTTGAACGATGGTCGCAAAGCCATTGTCCACCGCAAAGGCGCAACGCCTGCGCATGTCGGCGAACCGGGCATTATTCCCGGAAGTATGACCACGCCGGGTTATTTGGTGCAAGGGTGTGGAGCGCCGGAATCACTCTTTTCTGCTTCTCATGGGGCAGGCAGAGCAATGTCGCGTCAGAAAGCGAAAGAGAGTTTTACGCAGTCGTCGCTCAAAAAGATGCTGACCGCTGCCGGCGTTCAACTCATTGACGGAAGCGTGGAAGAAGCGCCATTGGCGTATAAGAATATTGACAAGGTGATGGATTTTCAAAAAGAGTTGGTCAATATTCAAGGAAAATTCATGCCCCGAATAGTACGAATGAATAAAGAATAAAAGCATGGAACGAAGGTATATTCAAATAACATCAGGAAGAGGTCCGGTAGAATGTTGCAGGGTCGTTTTCAAAATCGTGGAAAAAATACTAAAAGAAGCAAAGCAACAAGGGATTTCCGCCGAAATTGTAGAACGGGAAAAAGGCGAGGTAAACCGCACGCTATTGTCGGCTGTTCTTTTTCTTGCCGGAGAAAACTTGAAAACATTTGTTGATTCGTGGGAAGGAACGGTACAATGGATAGCTCAAAGTCCTTACCGGAAATTCCATAAGCGCAAGAATTGGTTTGTCGGTGTACAATGTTTGCCTGCTTTTGAAGAGAATCAATGGGATGAAAGCGAACTTCGTGTTCAAACCCTGAAAGCGTCCGGTCCCGGCGGTCAGCATGTGAACAAGACGGAATCGGCAGTTCGAATAACGCATATCCCATCAGGCATTAGCGTGACAGTTTCCGATGAACGTTCGCAATTGCAGAATAAGAAGCAAGCTATCGAACGTCTGAAAATCAAATTAGCCGCTCATGAACAGGAACGAACAATGGCTTTTGAACAAACGAATTGGCAAAATCACAATGAATTGGAACGGGGAAATCCTGTTCGGGTAATTAAAGCGGAACTGGATAGATAGAGCGTTGAAAAAGCAAGTGACGGCTTATTCTCAAATGTCAGATACTGTCCGATTGAATTGAATTGATACGTCAAATCAAATTATGCTATACTTCACGCAGGCTAAAATTGTGAGATGAAAACAAAAAAAATTGTAGAGGCGCAAAGCATCGCGTCTATATATACAACATTATACCGTGCATGCTAGGGTATTCATTGTGCGTATAAATTGGCGTCAATTTTCGGACGTCAATTACACACGGCCTAAGCATTAATTACACACTGTCCGTGTAAATTTACATACGTATGTAAGCAATGCATACACACTGCCTGTGCTATACTCGCATACGTGCGAAAATTTACACGGACAGTGTATAATTTTACGTACATACGTATATAATTTTACGTACATACGTGTGAAAATTTTCGTACATATATGTATAAAATTCATTACATATATATCTATTATAAAGTAAACAGTCTTAAAAAAAATATTAATCTGTTACCATTAAAAAAGGGAGCTTGCAAGCTATATGTTGCGCGGGATAGTTTTGTATGTTGTCGCAAACCGAATTAGCTCGAAAAGGTCAAGAGATGATTGTTTTTCACGGTTGCTACTTGCGGTTATGAAAATCCGACTTTTCAAGTCATATAACAGCATATCACAAAATTATGCCGAAAGAAGTATAAACGATTAATACTATTTATTCAATCTTTCTTATTAAAAACTTCCCAAACTTTTCGCCCGCATCTATCATCGCATCTCCAATAAGATTTGCCATAGAACCAAACTTTCCTGCTTTGCCGTTAATAGAAATTTCAGCAAGAGCATTTTGAGAATTATTTTGAGAGAAAATCAACAATGCTTTCACGTCATTATCATCGTCAATCGTTAAGAACTGTACAGTCAATTGATAATTTGCCTCTTGAAAATTACCAAAATCCAAATCACGACTTTTGTCAATCATAACTGCATTCAATGTTCTTACAAACTTTTCGGAAAATTCAGGTATTGCTTCTTCCCAATCGTTTTTCCATTCCTCGCCTTCTTTCGCAATCCAATACTTAACAGGTTTTCCTTCAATTTCCACCTTGCTAAAATCAAAGGAAACGTTGATTTTAGTTTCATTTCTCAGAAAATCAATCGAACC
>JAISDH010000124.1 GCA_031264975.1 Bacteroidales bacterium | reverse complement strand
TTCCGGTGTTTTTTTACATTATACAACAAAAATGATACAAAATATCTTCGTTCTCGCCGGGCGTAGTGTTTTCGCTACGTACAAGTTACCAGCAAGCGTCTTCGCCTACCGACAAAGCAAGAACATTCCTTTTAATCCATCCAGAGACTACGCTAATCAAGAATATGCTTATTGCTTTTTCCATTCGCCCTTTCGTCCTCATTACGTTTTTTGTTTTTCCTTTTTTGCGGCAGGAAACAGGACATTATTTAAAATAAGTCTATAGCCTTCGGAGGTAGGAAAAACGTCCAAATCAGTGGGTGGGTCTCCTACAAAATGTTGATAATCTTCGGGATCATGTCCTCCTAAAAAGGTAAATGTTCCTTTTCCAAAGGAACCGTGTATGTATCTTACTTCATCAAAGACTTTTGTTTCTCCCAAGATAATAATATTGGATTTCAATTTATCTCTACGAAAAGCCGTTGTCTGTCCCATAAATCCTCTGAGTACCTGATAATGATTTTGACAAAGCATAGTAGGGACAGGGTCCCATTTGGCAGAAAACTCAAACAGCGTGAAGAAATCGGATTTCTTGTTTGATATATGGGTCATCGTATTAACGTCTATATCTGAAATTTCATACTCAAACGGATTCGTAGAAATTCTGAAATTCTGAAAGGCAAACGTATTGTCAAAGTTTAATTTAGATTGGGCTTGAGGGTCCATTGGGTCTCCGTCAAAAGGAACGTCGCAGATATCTACGCCATCCGCCGCCAATGCGACGTCGAAACTATCCGGCGCAGAACACATGGCAAACATAAATCCCCCGCCTGCAACAAAATCACGTATTTTTTTCACCACTGCTAATTTCAATAGCGAAACTTTAGAAAACCCCAACTTATGTGCCGTATTTTCTTGCTCCTTGACATCGTTGAGATACCACGCAGCACGTTGATAACTCGCCCAAAACTTACCATATTGCCCTGTAAAATCTTCATGATGAAGATGAAGCCAATCGTACACAGGTAAAATTCCACTCATTACCTCTTCATCATAAATAACATCGTATGGTATTTCAGCGTAAGAAAGTACCAATGTTACCGCATCATCCCAAGGTAGTTTATTTTTAGGGGAATAGACCGCAATCTTTGGCGCTTTATTGAGTTTTATTTCATTCATATTGACGTCTGCCTGAGCTATTTCTTGCAAAATAGTTTCTGCCTGTACATCTGCCAATACTTCATATCCAACGCCTCTCAATAAGCACTCATTTACAATTTTTTCCTGATAAGCGCAAAGAAAACTGCCTCCTCTATAGTTTAACAACCAACTTATATCAACATTTTGAGTCAGTCCCCAATAGGCTATTCCATACGCTTTCAAATGATTCGTCTGCGCCTTATCCATTGGAATAAGCAAACGGGCAGCGCTCAAAGAAAGTGCAGAAAAGACAATACCACAAATAAGCAATGATTTTCTCATTCCTGAAATAAAAGCCATAAATAAAAATGGATAAATTTATTTCTTTGGCTCTGCCAGCATTGAACTTGGATCTTTTTCCGGATAGGTACTTTCTTCTTTTTTCTTTACATTTCCGGTTATCCTAAGTTCAACTTGTTTATTTTCACCGGAATTAGAAAGGACTGTGATTGTCTTGTTAATTCCTCCCTGTCTCGTTGTATTGTATTTTACTTTGATAGAGGAAGATTTTCCCGGCATAATAGGATCTTTAGGCCAACTTGGAATCGTACATCCGCAAGAAGAATATACATTGGACAATACCAAAGGTTCTTTTCCTGCATTTTTG
Organism: Bacteroidales bacterium; assembly: GCA_031264975.1. Classification (GTDB taxonomy): domain Bacteria; phylum Bacteroidota; class Bacteroidia; order Bacteroidales; family WCHB1-69; genus JAIROC01. Next base: position 972 of record JAISDH010000124.1, on the reverse strand, counting down.
AACACAAATTCACATTCTCCAGGGTCGCCTTCGAATATTGTTCCATAATCATGCACCAAATTATCAAATACAATTTCCGCAGATTTTTCCTTCTTTTCTTTTGTTTCCTGAGTTGCTGTTGTTTCCTGAGCCACTACATTTAATCCACTTATCATGCAAAATATAAGTGCGAAATACCGAATCATTACATTTACTTTCTTCATCTGATTTATTATTTTTTTAACTTATTTATCAACTACTGTTCCATTTATTTGAACAACTTCCGAACTGTTCTGGGCATTTGTATAAATTGAGATTGTCTTATTAAAAGGACCTGTTTCTGTCGGGTTATATGAAATTTTTATCACTCCCGATTTTCCCGGTAAAAAAGGGTCTTTAGGCCAGTCAACTGTGGTACATCCACAGGTGGTATAGACGTCCGATAATACAAGCGTTTTCTTTCCTGTATTTGTAAACGCCAATTGAACGGTCTTTGTTGTTCCCATTTCAATTACGCCAAATTCAACTACTTTTTTCTCCAGAGAAAAATATGATTTATTATTCTCTTCCTGACTGGTTGCCGACTGAGAATTTTGACATAACAAACTCCCTTCTACTATAAAAATCAACCCTATTATATATGCTAATCTGCCCCTCATAAATATTTCCTTTTAATAACCAACATTTACTGTATACTTATTTCCTGTTTCACAAAAACAATGCCAGAATAAATTCCCTCTTCGGATTCCTGCATTATTGACAATAAAAAACGACGTCCTGTTAAATATTTTCCAACGTATTTCCGTTTGATTTCGTTGACTTAAACGTATTTCATCAGTAATTATTTTGAATGTGTCCAACAATTTAATTCTTTTTATCCCGCAAGCATATCGTAAGAAAACATTTACAGTGTTTTTGGATGGTGCGTTATGTCGTTTTTTTCCACATTAAATGAGGATTATTTCCACAAAGTATTTGATTTTAATTTTCTTT
>JAISDH010000092.1 GCA_031264975.1 Bacteroidales bacterium | reverse complement strand
ATATCTAATGTTTCTCCTGATTTATTCAATGATACCAACTCAAAAGAATCTACTATTTCGCTTGGAAGTACGCACTTCATTAGTTCCAATAATGCTTTATTATTTGTCATTTTTTATTTTGTTTTTAAGTCTACAAAGGTACTCATTTTTTTCTATTCTCCACAGGGTTTTGCTGGTGTCCCCCTATTCGCTCATTCGTCCTTGCTCTTTATACCTTTGTATCTTTCCTCTTTTCCCTATTTTTTCTCCAATCCGGTTTTATGTTTGTAAAAAAAAAATAGTCAAAGAACTGACGAAGTAATAGGGAAAAATTGTATCTTTGCAGACCTTTAAAATGCCTCTTTAGCTCAGTTGGTAGAGCAACGCATTCGTAACGCGTAGGTCGTGGGTTCAAGTCCCATGAGAGGCTCAAATTGGTTTGTGTTTTTCAAGGTATTAGCTTCTTTAATCCATGTGCAGGGCTTGGATTGTTTTTGTCTTCTTGGCAACGAAATAAGAAGGAAATACCAATATCACCATGCAAATAACTACAGTCGTGATATTGATAAGCAATACTTGCCAGAAAACTACTTCTATGGGAACAGAAGAGACATAATAACTCTCCGGATTCAAACGGATAATGTCAAATTTACTTTGCAAATAGCAGGCTAAAAGTGCAATGGAGTTTCCAAAAAACAATCCTAATCCCAATATTCGCAGTGAAATATATAAGAATATATTCCTGATTCCGGCATTGGTACAACCCAAGGTTTTTAAAATACCAATGGTAGTAATATGTTCAAGAGAAATGGTTAGTTGGGTAGAGATTAAAGAAACTACAGTGATAATTACAATCAAAACGATAAGTATATAGACATTTTGATTGAACAAATCTATCCAATCGAAAATATCCCGATTCCGTTCTATGATTGTATTGGATTGCATATCAACGGGGAGTATGTCATTAACTTGGTCATTTGTAATGTTGATTTTATCAAAATCCTTGATGAGTACTTCTATTACACTCGCTTGTGTTTCTTCCCATGTGTTGAGGCGTTGAATTTGGGCTATATCGCAAATTACTGTGTTCTTGTCGTATGTTCCCAATCCTGTATTATAAATGCCTGTAATCTTAAATACACGCTGTCTTACCGGATTCTGAACGAAATATGACAACAGTCTTTGACCTGTATCCAATTGTAATTTATTCGCCAACAATTCGGAAATAATGATTTCGTTGGAAAGGGATGAATCCTCCAATTGAATGAAACGTCCTTTCAGGAGATGCTTCTCAAAAAAAGAAGCATTGTAGGCTTTCCCTACTCCTTTGAAGACCACTCCTTCGATGTCCTTCTCGCCTCTGGCAATGCCTGCTTTTATAGCAATGGGCTGTATTGCCAATACATTATCCAGGGTTTTGATATGATTGTAAAAATTAAGATGCGTATAAACCGGAGCGCTTTCGTATGAATCGTTGTTGTCAAAACGTTCAATCTCCAAGTGCGAACCAAAGCCAATAATCTTCTCCCGAATTTCGCTTTTAAATCCGGTGGTAACGGCAAACGCTATTATTAAAATACTAATGCCCAAAGCTACGCTAATAATAGAAATCATTACAATCGTTCTTGATATTCGTTTACTGTTCTTTGGTATCAGTTTTCGGGAGAGGAAATAATTGACGTTCAAATCTGTTATATTTTACAAGTGAAACGATTATTTTAGAAAGATATTAAACCCAACTTTGACCAACAAATCCCCAAAAACATTATAGTCTCTTCTATCGCTGATATTATACAAAAGAAAAAAATACAAAGAGAATCTATCAATACGCTGGTAATATCCGCCTCCCATAGACAAATTATTAGACCATATCCGTTGGGATATCTGTTGGCGAAAATCATCATAATTCAATGCCTGATACGCAACATGCAACCCAATATAATTGAAGAAATGACCTTCGGCAAATACTCTCGCTCCGTATACATGAGATGATGACTTATTATGCCCGTCGTGTCCAAAAATATACGTTCCGCCTACGCCAACAGCTACCCATTTGTTGAAATGATAGGAAACATCCGGAGACAGTTCTATGTAAGTATATGTTCCTACCTGTATACCCAAAGTCCCCCCTATTGCAATTTTTTGCAAAATATCATTTCGCTTTGACGAAAAGAATGAAGAATCTTTTACCGCATTGGGCGCCTGATGATAGGTTACACTTACATCATCGTTTTGTGCGCTCAGGTGGAAACTGAATCCTCCAATCAGGATTATTCCTATAATTGTTCGATAGATTTGTACTCTTTGCATAAATAAAATTATTTTTCTATGGGCAGTTGTTCGTCTATTTCTTCATTCCACGGCAGCCCGTATTCATTTAGTTTTTCCATAAACGGTTCCGGATTAAATTCTTCTACATTCATCACGCCGGTACCTGTCCATTGGTTTGTTAACACCATCATCGCGCCTGTCATGGCAGGAACTCCCGTTGTGTAAGAAACCGCTTGCGCCCGACATTCTTTGTAAACAACTTCGTGATTGCAGTTATTCCATACATAATAAGTTCGTTCTTTCCCATTTTGAATGCCTTTTATCTGGCATCCGATAGACGTTTGTCCTTTGTATCCTTCTCCCAGTGAAGCCGGTTCGGGTAAAATAGCTTTTAAAAACTGTAACGGAACGATTTCATGACCTTCGTAGAGGATAGGTTTAATACTTGTCATCCCAATTTCCTGCAATACATTGAGTACGTTAATATATTTTTCTCCAAAAGTCATCCAGAAACGCGCTCGCTTGAGGGTTGGAAAGTTTTTAGTCAGCGATTCCAATTCTTCGTGATACAGTAAATAGGATTCCCGTTGTCCAATGTTTGGATATTCAACGGGTCTATGTATTTCCATGGGTTTTGTTTCTACCCATTGTCCATTTTCCCAGTACTTCCCGTTTTGCGTAATTTCACGGATATTTATTTCAGGATTGAAGTTTGTAGCAAAAGCTTTCCCATGACTTCCTGCATTACAGTCTACAATATCCAGATAATGTATTTCATCGAAGTAATGTTTCTTGGCATAGGCAGTAAATACTCCCGTAACGCCGGGGTCAAAACCACAACCTAATACCGCTAAAATACCCGCTTCCTTAAACCGTTGTTGATATGCCCATTGCCACTTGTATTCAAACTTGGCAACATCTCGCGGCTCATAGTTTGCCGTATCCAAATAATTGGTTTTTGTTGCCAAACAAGCCTCCATGATTGTCAAATCCTGATAAGGCAATGCCACATTGATAACAATATCAGGATTGAATTGTTTAATCAATCCGACGAGGTCGTCAACATTATCAGCGTCTATTTGCGCCGTTTTTATTTTGTTGTTTCCAATAAAATTTGCAATGCTGTCACATTTTTCTTTTGTCCTGCTAGCCAGTAATATATCAGTAAAAACTTCCGGTACGGATGCGCATTTGAACGCTACAACGGCGCCAACTCCGCCTGCTCCGATTATCAAAACTCTTCCCATGTTATTTTTTTTTGTAATTTTGCTGCAAAGTTATATGTTTTTTTCTTTAGATTCACATAATAATGTAAATTGTATGTATCTGCGTGGAAATGAATAAATTTGTTTGCCCATTTCTCAGAGAATCCAAGGAAGAAACATCATTAATCCAAGTAAAAATAATATAAATGGAGTATAATACAACCAGAAATAAGCTAATTAATGGGGAATATGGTCGCCATATTCAAAGAATGATAGAGTATGCAATCGGGGTAAAAGACCGTGAATTGCGTAATCAGCAAGCACAGGCAATTGTGCGTACAATGTCTTGTTTTTCACAAGGGAGTAAAGATTCGGACGACTATTGGTATAAGTTGTGGGACCAATTGTTTGTGATATCCGATTTTAAATTGGATGTGGACAGTCCTTTTCCTAAACCATTGCCCGAAAAAGAAACTCGTCCCAAACCATTGCCTTATCCAAAACATAAGATTCATATTTGGACATACGGTTTGTTGATAGAAAAAATCATCAAAGAAATATCAATGGCAGAAAACTCGGAAGAAAAAGAACAGACCATCGCCAATATCGCTAATTATCTCAAAAAACAATACCTGAACTGGAATCGTGATTCGGTAAGCGACGCCTTGATAATAGAACATTTGGAAAAACTTTCCGGTGGAAAACTTAAATTAAAAGACAGTTTTCAATTTTCTTCTACCCGCGAAATATTAAATGACCTGGCAAGTAATAACAACAGTAATAACGGTATCAGCAAAAAGAAAAAGAAAAAGAAGAAGAAAGCCACTACTACTACGGCTTCTGCTCCTGTTACGGGTAGTAATAAAAACTCAAATAATAAGCCGACGTTATCCAACAATAGCAGGAAAAACAAACAGATAACCAAACAACAGAAAACATAGTTAGACAATCGTCTTTCAGTAAAACCAAACAAATATGGATTATACAAAATGCTTGATTATAGGTTCCGGTCCTGCGGGTTATACCGCCGCTATTTATGCTGCAAGAGCAGACTTAAAACCGGTCTTATATGAGGGGGCTCAACAGGGGGGGCAGTTAACAATCACTACGGAAGTGGAAAACTTTCCGGGTTACCCCAAAGGAATAAACGGGCCTGAGATGATGCAAGAAATACGTGAACAGGCGCTTCGTTTCAAGGCGGACGTTCGAGCAGGAGAAATTGTAGAAGTAGACTTTTCAAAGAGACCTTTTATTTGTAAGTCGGATGATGGAACGGTTGTTCAAGCGGAAACCGTTATTATTGCTACCGGAGCTTCTGCAAGATTTTTAGGCATTGCGTCCGAAAAGGAATATTATGGTAATGGACTTTCGGCGTGCGCCACCTGCGACGGGTTTTTCTTTAAGGGTAAAACCGTTGCCGTTGTCGGCGGAGGCGATACCGCTGCGGAAGAGGCTACCTATTTGGCAAACTTATGTAAGAAAGTATACCTCATCCACAGGAGAAATGAAATGCGCGCCAGCAAAGAGCTTCAGAAGAAAGTCTTTAAAACACAAAATATAGAACCGGTCTGGAATCATGTTGTTGTGGAAATAGTAGGGGAAAGTCAACAGTTCAATAAAACGGTAACAGGAATTTGTTTGGAAAATACAATGACGAAAGAGCATAAAATACTTGACGTCGACGGCGTTTTTATCGCGATAGGACATCATCCCAATACGGAAGTTTTCCGGAATCAGTTGGAATTGGATGAAGATTCCTATATTGTGGCAAAG